>NZ_DLOD01000013.1:0-31289 GCF_002479565.1 Brevibacterium sp. UBA7493
CAGTTCGTCGGCGAGGTCCTGATCGCCGAGGACGATGACATTGTCGCCTTCTGCGCTGACGATGTCGAGATCGCCGAGCGTCTCAGAGGCCTCCTCGACGTCGTCGGCCGGAACTGTCAGCAGCAGCACGTCACCGGCGGGAGCGGCGAAGGCGGCACCCGCGCTGGTGGCGGAGGCTAGGAGGGCGGCGACGGCCGTGCCGGCGCCAAGACGGTGCAAGGTTTTTTTTCATGGGTGACTTTCTCTTCGTTGAGCACGCCCGGGTCATCGATGCCCGGGATCAGCCATACAGCATCCTATGACACTCTTCACAGTTTCGGGTCGAAGTTGCTAAGAGTCTGTCATATCTGCTGGTGAGAGACTCAGTGGCGGAAGAGTGCCCGAAACTGCCTTCGACGGTTCTCAGACAGTGTTGTCATCAATGAGGTTCTCGTCAGCGTCGAATCGGGGCCTGTTAGCCCACGGTCGCTGGCCTAAGTGCGCTGGCGACGCCCGTGGAACAGCCAGTACAACCCGAGGGCCACGACGATGAGTGCTGCAGCGACGAGATAGACTCCGCGCAGCCCGATGGCCGGGGTGAGCGCTCCGAGCATGACCGGCCCCAGCCCGGTGCCCACGTCGAGGAAGATGAAGAACGTCGAGACCGCCAGCGCTGCCCGGGCGGGCCCGGCCAGGGTGACGGCGATGGCCTGGATACTGGGAAAGAGCGAACCGAAGCCCAGCCCCGCCGGGATCGCAGCGGCGATGACGACCCAGCCGGCCGGAGCCAGACCGATGACGACGAGGCTGAGGGTGAAACTGACGATGAGCGGGTAGACGACGACATTGTCGCCGTAGGCGTCCTGCAGCCGTCCGACGAACAGCCGGCCGAGCAGCATCGCGACCGAAAATACCATGAAGAACACGCTGGCCGCCGAACCGAAGTCCTCTTCGTGCGCAAAAGTCTGCAGGAAGGCCAGTACGACTGAATACGACAACCCGGCCAGCAGCATGACGGTCGCAATGCGCGCACTGCGGTAGTCGATGATCGTGCCCAGGCTCAGCCGCCACTTCAGCGCACGTTCCTCCGGCGTTACCGCCCGCTCAGCTGGGCGCAGCAGCAGGCTGAAGACCACGCCGACGACAGAGAACCCGGCACACATGATGAACACGGCCGTGTATCCGTATGCCCCCGACAGCCACACGGCAAGGAACGGCCCCAGACCGGCTGACAGAGTCGTCGAGGTGCCGAAATAGCCCGTCCCCTCAGACCGCCGAGACTGCGGAATGAGCGATTGGGCGACCGCCGTGATGGTGTTCGACCCCCAGCCGAAGGCCGCCCCATGGATGAGCCGGATGGCGATGACGAGCCAGATCTGGTCGGCGAACATGTACGCCACAGCGGACATCACGAATACCACGAGCGCGGCGACCGTCGAGGTCCTCCGGCCGATGAAATCGAGGTACTTACCGGCGATGATGCGCGCCAATGTCGCCCCGATGATGAAGGCGCTGGCCGTCAGTCCGGCGACCGAGGAGCCGGCGCCGAATTCGGTGACGGCGTAACCGGCCATCGAGGTGATGAGCACGTAGAAGGAGAGCGAGAGGACGAAGTTGATCCCGAAGGCCAGCAGGAACTGACCGGTCCACAGCGGCTGCGGTGCGGCGGCACTCGCCCCAGCGCCAGGGTGCGCTGTCATGGACCCACTCCCCCCGCCTCGGGCGCGGCGAACCGTCCGTGGACCAGCCAGTAGAGCACTCCGCTGACGCCCACCAGCAGCGCCGCGACGGTGTACATCGTGGTGAACGAGGTCGCGGCGATGAGCGCACCGAGAGCGACCGGTCCCAGCCCGAAGCCGATGTCGATCATGAAGAAGTACGTCGAGGTCGCCACACCCACGCGGGTGGGCCCGGCGCGGCGGATGGTGATCGCCTGGGTTGAGGACATGAGCGTGCCGAAGCCCACCCCGCCGAGCACGCCGGCGAGGATGATCGTCCACATCTGCGGAACGACGGCGATGAGCACCATCGCGGTGAAGAACGAGGCGTACAGCGGGTAGACGACGATGTTGTCACCGTAGCTGTCCTGGATGCGGCCGAGGGTGAGCCGGGCAACGAGTGAGGAGCCGGCGAAGGCGAGGAAGAACGCAGGTGCGGCATCGGCGATGCCGATGCTCGTCGTGTAGGTGGTCAGGAAGGTCATGACCGAGGAGTAGGCGACACCAGCGGTGAGCACTGCCGAGCCGATGAGCAGGCCCGAGGGGTCGAACAGGCGCACCGGGTGGAAGCTGCGCCAGCTCAGCAGCTCGCGTTCACCGGCGGCGCGTTCGGGTACGCGCAGGAACAGGATCGCCACCAACCCGAGCACCGTGAAGACCAGGGAGGTGATGAACAGCCAGTGATAGCCGTAGTCGCGTACGACGATGATCGCGATAAGCGGGCCGAGCGCTGCCGCCAGGGTCGTCGAGGTGCCGAAGTAGCCGGTGCCCTCCGCACGGCGAGACGGCGGGATGATGTCCTGGACAGCAGCCATGATGGCGGTGTGCCCGGCGCCGAACACCGCGCCGTGGACGAACCGGACCGCCAGCAGCAGCGGCAGCGAGTCAGCCGGCAGATACAGGGCACCGGCAACCGCGGAGAGAGTGAAGGCGGTGATGAGCACCCGGTAACGACCGAGGGTGTCGAGCATGGTGCCGACGAACATGCGGGCGGCGACCGCGCCGAGGACGAACGAGCTGGAGGCCAGACCGGCGGCGGAGTCGGAGGCGGCGAAGCGGATGACGGCGTAGCCGGCCATCGTGGTGATGAGCAGATAGAAGACGAAGGACAGGAACACGGCGGCGATGATCGCGACGGTGAAGTCCTTCGACCAGAGCCTCGGCTCTGCCACGCGCCTCCCTCCCTTCCATCACTGCTGTCTCATCTGCCGCCTGCGCCCGCACTCCTGCTCGGCGGCCTACTCACTGTAGAGCACCTCGGGCAGCCAGGTGACGATCTGCGGGAACACTGAGAACAGCGATCGCCAGACTGAGCACCACGATGCACGGAAGTGCCCCCAGGCGCGCAGCCGGCGAGGACGACGAGCCCTGTGCTGGTGAGGCCGCCACCAACGGTGGAGGGCAAACCATGAGCATCTCCTTTTGAAGCCGATGTAAAACGACATTAACAAGCGTTCGGTGCGCCATTCACATGCACCCGCCATACGGACACGATCACCGCCTCAGCAGCGGCGGATCTCGTGGGGAGCTTGACCTGGCGGCGGCCGATTTGGGCGTTAAGGTGGTGGCCATGACAGAGCTTTCACGCCCCACCAGCGGCATCGACGCCGTCGCGAATGACTATGTTGCCCGCCTGCTCGATATGAGCCCCTCGTTCCGCGTCTCGCTGGGAGTCGACGGCCGGATCGACGAACTCGATGACTACTCCCCCGCCGGTGCCCAGCGCCGCGCGGACCTCGCCCGGAACACCCTGTCCGCCCTCGACCAGGCCGTGGCCGCCGCCGAGAGACTCGACGACACCGACCGGGTGACCATTGATGCGATGCATGAGCGCCTGGAGCTCGACATCCAGACCGTCGAGCGCGGCTACCACCTCGGCTACGTCAACGTCATCACCTCCCCCGTCCAGCTCATCCGCGACGTTTTCGACCTCATGCCCACCGGCTCGGAAGGAGACTGGGAGCACATCGCCGCGAAGCTCTCGTCAGTGCCCGAGGCGCTCGACGGCTACCGCGAGTCACTGACCGCCGGTCGCGAACAGGGCCGGGTCGCAGCGATCCGCCAGGTGACCGAAGCCGCCAAGCAGGCTGAGGAGACCGCCAAGCCCGGCGGGCACTTCGATGCCCTTATCACCGACGCCTCGGTCCCAGAAGCACTTGCTGCCGCCCTGCAGGAAGGTGCCGAGCAGGCACGATCAGCCTACGGCGAGCTCGCACAGTTCCTGCGCACAGAGATCGCCCCGCACGCCGGAAGCGACGATGCGTGCGGCCGCGAGGAGTACGAACTGCACAGCCGGACGTTCCTGGGTGCAGACATCGACTTCGAGGAGACCTACCAGTGGGGTCTCGACCAGCTGGCGCAGATCCACTCCGAACAGGAGAAGATCGCAGCCCAGGTCTCCCCCGGTGATGACGTGTTCACGGCGATGAAGGCGCTTGATGAGGACCCCTCCCGGCAGCTGCACGGGCTTGATGCGCTGCGCGAGTGGATGCAGGCCACCGCTGATGAGGCAACCCGCGAGCTGTCGAAGGAGCACTTCGAGATCCCCGAGCCGCTGCACACGATCGAGTGCATGGTGCTGCCCGATGGCACCGGCGGGATCTACTACACCGGCCCGACAGATGACTTCTCACGGCCTGGCCGCATGTGGTGGTCGGTGCCTGCCGGCACGGAGACCTTCTCAACATGGCAGGAGAAGACGACCGTCTATCACGAGGGTGTGCCCGGCCATCACCTGCAGATCGGGCAGGCGACGTATCTCAAGGAGCAGCTCAACGACTGGCGCCGGCACGCCTGCTGGGTCTCCGGACACGGTGAGGGCTGGGCGCTCTACGCCGAACGGCTCATGGCCGACCTCGGGTTCCTCGACGACCCCGGTGACTACATGGGCATGCTCGACTCGCAGCGGCTGCGTGCCGCCCGCGTATGCGTCGACCTGGGTGTGCATCTGAAGCTGGATGCGCCTAAGTCGGTGGGTGGCGGCACGTGGGATGCGAAGAAGGCCTGGCAGTTCCTCACCGACAATGTCGCCATGGACCGCAGCTTCCTCGCCTTCGAGCTCAACCGCTACCTCGGCTGGCCGGGTCAGGCGCCGAGCTACAAGATCGGTCAGCGGCTGTGGGAGGAGATCCGCGACGAGGCGAAGGCACAGGCCGGCGCGTCGTTCAGCCTCAAGGACTTCCACGCCAGGGCACTGGCCGTGGGCTCGGTCGGGCTCGATACGCTGCGGCGGGCGCTGGTGTGACGGCGCGGTGCTGGCTGCGCACTCGTAGTCAGTTTGCGGGCCGGTCGGGTGATTTCACCTGACCGGCCGGCGTTCTGTGCGGGTGCGACTCAGAACGCGGCGAACATCGCAGTTCGAGACTCTTCAAGATGCTCCCGGATGAGCGCCTGGGTGCTGCCGGGATCACGAGCCTCAAGAGCGTCGGCGATATCAAGATGGGCCTGGCGCTCGACTTCTGACGTGACGTGGTCGGCGACCTTCGGGACAGCATGATGCAGCCGGCTGATCTCGTTGATGAGCGGAAGCAGCACGCCGTGCGCGCGCCGGTTACCGCTGGCTTCGGCGACTGCCAGATGGAACCGCTCTGCACGGTCGAGCTGCTGTTCTCGATCGGCACCTGGCTCGTGCTGTTCGTCGATGAGTTGGCGGAGGGTGCTGATGAGTCGGGGGGTCGACTGCTTCGCAGCCTCGGCGCCCAGAGCCGGTTCGATGGCGATTCTCAGCTGCATGACCTCGCTGACATCCTGCAGTTCGAGCGGTCGGACGAAATAGCCCTTTCGCGGCAGCACCTGAAGCCAGCCCTCAGAGGCAAGCAGTCGCAGGGTCTCGCGGGCTGGCGTGCGAGAGACGCCGTACTTCTCCGCGACTTCCGGTTCGACCAGCATCTGCCCGGGACGGACTCGTGCGGTGCGGATCTCGTGGCTGAGCAGCGTATGAAGTCGCTCCGTCTGCGATGGTTTCGGCATTTTCTTACCTTATGTCGGCGGTATCCGGCTCGGTCGTCACAGGCGGAATCCGCCGTCGACGTTGATGATCTCACCGGTGACGTAGCCCAGATCCAGCAGCGCTGCGACTGCAGCAGCGACATCTGCTGGCGCGCCGAGGCGCCGAGCCGGCGCCTGCCCGATCACGCGTTCGCGCAGGTCGGTCCATTCATGGGTCAGAGGAGTGTCAATGTAGGCCGGGGCGATTCCGTTGACCCGGATGTCGGGCCCCAGGGCCTTAGCGAGGAGCCGCGTCAGGTGGATAACGCCGGCTTTGCTGACGGCGTAGGGGATCGAGCTGCCCGTCGTGGTGGTGCCGGAGATCGAGGCGATGTTCACAACCTGTCCGTGAGCTTCTGATAGAGCGTTGCGGGCAGCTTTGATCATGTTCCACGGCCCGCGGAGGTTCACTGCCATGATCTGATCCCAGAACTCGTCGGATACGGCATCGAGATCGTGGTGCGGGACCCGTTTGGCTATTCCGGCATTGTTGACGAGGAGGTCGAGACGCCCGAAGCGCTCGAGAGCCCGATCGACGATGGACTTCGCCTGATAGCTGTCGGAGACGTCTGCATCGATGTAGTCGGCGCTCGAACTGAGCGCAGCGACCATCTGCCGCCCGGCTTCTTCGGTGCAGAAGCCGTTGACGAGAACGGCAAAACCTTCTGCGTGCAGACGGTGGGCGATGCCCTGCCCGATGCCGCTTGTCGATCCGGTGACGATTGCGACCTGTTGGCTATTCATCGTGATTCCTCAGGATTGTGGAGTCGGGATATGCAGTGTCGTAGGCGGTGATGAGTGCCGAGAATGCCGCGGCTGGGTCCCGCGCGGCAGCAGTTGACCACGTCTGCTCCACTCCGGTGAGCAGACTGCTGGTCACGCGGGCGGAAGTGAGTGCATCACGTACGAGGCTGAGGATCGGCAGAAAGCTTCCGACGCTGGCGCCATCAGGCGCATAGTCTCCGTTGATGGTGTCGACAAGCTGCAATTCGAGTCTGCGGGATGCCGCCCACCCACCCATGAGCGCCTCAACTGCAACGGACGGATCGATGCTGTTGGCCCGGAGCAGTGCCCCCGCTTCGGCAGCGGCGACGGAGTGCACCGCGACGAGCAGCTGGTTGACGAGCTTGAGGGCGACCCCCGCACCGTTCTCGCCGACATGGACGATGCGCCGGCAGTAGGCAGAAAGCACGCTTCGAGCTGCTGCGAGTGATTCTTCAGAGCCGCCAATCATCGTCACAAGACTGCCGTCTGCTGCGCCCTGCGGGCCGCCTGAGACAGGTGCGTCAAGATATCTGATGCCAGCTTCGGCGAGCGTGCCTGCAACGCGAACGGAGTCTTCTGGCGCAATGGTGGCGTGCTCGATGACAAGTGCCGTGTCTGTTCTCCGGAGGTCGATGCCGCTGTCGAAGAAGACTCCATCGATGGCATCCGAATCGAGCAGAGACGAGACGACGACTGGACAAGTGAAGACGTCTCTCAGGTCTCCGGTCTGCACACCGGCCTCGTACAACTCAGCCCGTTGTTCGGCCCGGCGGGCCCAGACGACCACGTCATGTCCAGCGGCCTGCAGTCGACCGATCATCGGCCTTCCCATTTTTCCTGGGCCGATGAAACCAATGCGCCCGGTCATGATGCCGCCCCTTCCGAACCCGGTTCGTCAGTGGGGTCGGCAGTGAGAAAGTCGAAGTCACAGCCGGCATCGGGTTGGAGCACGTGATCGCGGTGCAGGCGCGCGTAGCCACGTGTCGCCGACATCGGATTCATCACGGGTTCCCGTCCTTCGAACTCAGCAGCTGGTACGCAGTGGTTGATCTCCCCGGCATCTGCGTCGATCTCAACCCAGTCGCCCGTGCGCAGCTTCGCCAGCGGTCCGCCTGCCGCCGACTCCGGGCTGACGTGGAGGACGACCGAGCCGGTGGAGGTTCCGCTCATGCGGGCATCAGAGATCCGAGTCATATCGTCGACACCCTGTTCGACGAGCTTTCGCGGAATCGGCAGATGGCCCACCTCCGGCATCCCCGGTGCACCCAACACGCCCAGTCCGCGCAGCACCAGGATCGAATCCGGGGTGACATCCAGATCGGGGTCGTCGATGCGCGCATAGAGATCTTCGAGGCCGTCGAAGACAACAACAGGAGCTCTGCGCCTCGCCGGAGCGTCTGCGGCCAGCTTCATGACGCATCCTCCCGGAGCAAGATTGCCGCGCATCATGCGCAGCGCGCCCCGCTCGGAGATCGGCGCCGATGCAGAGCGCAACGCCGGGTGCTCCGGTACAGGTCCGCGGTCGTCGAGCACTTCCGACCATCGTCGTCCGTCGCCAGCCAGCGCCTGCCCGTCGATGAGGTCGCCGAGCCGGCGCATAACTTCCGGAATCCCGCCAGCCTCGTCGAGCTCGCTGAGCAGATGACGACCTGCAGGGCGCACATCGGCGAGAACCGGGGTCGTTCGCGACCAATGCTCGAAGCGATCGATGCCGATGCGCAGTCCCGCCCGTCCCGCGATCGCCTCCAGATGGATGATCGCGTTCGTCGACCCACCAAGCGCGGTGATGACGCGGAACGCGTTCTCCAGCGAACGCATCGTGACCAGATCAGCAGGACTGGCACCCGCCGCCCCTGTCTCGGTGATGATTCTGCCCGTCGCCCGAGCCACGTCGCGGCGGCCGGGATTGTTGGCTGACGGCAGTGTTGAACCCGGCACAGCGAAACCGAGCACCTCGGCGATCGCGGCCATCGTCGTTGCGGTGCCCATCACGTTGCACGTTCCGACACCGATGTTGGTCCTGCCTTCAAGTTCGCGCCATTCGTCGTCATCGAGCTGGCCGACGCGTCGCTTCTCGCAGGCCGGCCAGACATCGTCGACGGTGAACGAGGCATTGCCCTTGAAGCACGAGACCGGACGTGAGCCGGCAGCGAGCACCATGGCCGGGACACCAGCGCTGACGGCTCCCATAATCTGCGCCGGGATGGTCTTATCACAGCCCCCGAGCAGGATGACGCCATCGATGGGAGACGCCGTGATCATCTCCTCGACATCCATGGACATAAGATTGCGCAGATACAGACTCGTCGGTCGTGAGTACGGTTCTGAGATCGAGATCGTCGGGAACTCCAGCGGGAGCCCTCCGGCTTCGCGGACCCCGGCTTTCACGTCGGCGGCCAGAGCTGCCAGTCCCGCATTGCAGGGATTGAGTTCGCTGGCACTGCTGGCAATGCCGATCACCGGTGAGCGGCGGACGGCTTCGGCGCTGAAGCCCTCACCGCGCAGGAACGCACGGTGCAGCAGACCGTCCTGCCCGTCGTCAGTGAACAGACGGCCGCCTCCCCGCTGGATACCATGCTGAGACATCGAAATCCCCTCTTCTTGTGACTGAACTCACTCTGTAGTATATCTAACGTACACTACATTGACCGCAATGGCTGGGCCGGATACTCGTGGACAACGGAGCTCACATGAAACAGAAGACAGCGAGCACAGATACCCAATTCACCCTGGCCGAACGGCGAAAAGTGGCAGTCGCTACAATGGTCGGCACAACGATCGAGTGGTATGACTTCTTCATCTATGCCAACTCCGCGGCGCTCGTCTTCCAGCTTCTGTATTTCAGTCCAGCGGGCAAAGAACTGTCGCTCCTCATCTCCTTCGCGACGATCGGGCTGAGCTTCATCTTCCGGCCGCTGGGCGCCATCATCGCTGGTCACCTCGGAGACAAGATCGGCCGAAAGGCGATGCTGGTCGCGACTCTCATGCTGATGGGTGTTGCAACCTTCATCATCGGGCTGCTTCCCACGTACGAGCAGATCGGCATCCTCGCGCCGATCATGCTCATTGTGCTGCGCATCCTGCAGGGCATCTCCGCCGGCGGCGAATGGGGCGGTGCCGCACTCATGGCCGTCGAATACGCTCCCACTGATCGACGCGGATTCTTCGGCGCGGCTCCGCAGATCGGAACGCCGATCGGTCTGATCTTGGCGACCTCGATGATCGGCGTCATGAGCCTGATCGCTCCAGGTGATGCCTTCCTCGAGTGGGGTTGGCGCGTTCCGTTCATGTTCAGCATCGTGCTCGTCATCGTCGGACTCGTCGTGCGCCGAACCATCGAGGAGAGCCCCGTCTTCAACAAGATGCGTGAAGCCAGCGAACGCGAGCGCGTGCCGCTGGCGGTACTCTTCCGCAAGCACGCGTTGCTGGTCGTGATCGTGGCTCTGACATTCGCTGGAAACAACGCTCTCGGTTACATGACCACCGGCGGGTTCATTCAGAACTACGCCTCCGATCCAGACGGACCGGTCCGGCTCGATCGCGCCAGCGTGCTGTTCGCCGTGACAGTCTCCGCATTCTTCTGGCTTGCAGCCACACTCTACGGCGGGTGGGTGAGCGATCGGATCGGTCGCCGCAACTCCTACTTCGCTGGCTGGACATGTCTGGCGTTATCGGTGTTCCCCATGCTCGCGATGGTGAACTCGGGCAACATTCTTCTGCTGACCATCGGTGTGTCTGTATTCGCCGTCGGACTCGGACTCAGCTACGGACCCCAGTCAGCGTTCTTCGCAGAGCTCTTCCCATCCTCAGTCCGCTACTCAGGCGTGGCCATCTCCTACGCCCTCGGTGCGATCCTCGGTGGTGCGTTCGCGCCGACCATCGCCGCTGCACTCGTGCAGCAGACAGGCGGCACTACAGCCGTCGGCGTCTATCTATTGGGCATGGTCATCGTGTCCGCGACAGCCACGTTCCTCCTCAAGGACCGCCGTGAGATCCCCCTCGGGCACGAGCACGAAGCAGAGCAGGCCCGTCCGCCCTTTATCTGGAATCGCTGAGCGCGTCTGCCCAGCCTTCACCGTTACGAGCCGAGCAGCTGCTCGGCGACGACCTCACCGGTGATCGGGCCGAAGACCACACCCCACATACCGTGCCCGGTGGCAGCGGTGACGCGGTTGCCGATGCGGCGGGTGACGGGCCGGCCGTCGGTGCTGACCGGGCGTGGGCCCACCCAATGGTCACGGGTGCCGGCCAGGTCGATGCCGTCCAGCAGCGGCGAGATCTGGGCGATGATCGCCTCGATGCGGCCAGGGCGAGGTGGAGCGTCGGGCTCGGCGAACTCCATTGTGCCGGCCACACGGATCGCGCCCTGGTATGGGGTGAGGACGACGCGCTGAGCCGGCAGATAGACGGGGCCATCGGGCAGATGTGCTGAGTCAGCGTCGACGGTGAAGGAGTAGCCGCGGCCACTGGCCTGACCCGTGGCGGTCCGGCGACCGCAGATCGCGCGCAGCACGTCGTCGGACCAGGCGCCGGCGGCGACGACGAGCTCATCGGCGGTGAAGGCACGGCCGGTGCGGTCGACGACGCTGACGGAATTGGTGCCCGCATGGCCGGCGACAACCTCGGCGTCGGTGATGATCTGCACGCCGGCCTGTCCGGCGAGAGCAGCGAGCGCCTGGCAGTACTCCCCTGGGTCGATGTAGGCCTGTCCGGTGACGCACAGTGCTGCGGTGATGCGGTTGGAGAAGTACGGCACGGTGGCCGGATCGATGCGGTAGCTGCCGACGTCGATGCCGAGTTCGGCGATCTGGTCGAGCTCGAGATCGAACTTCACGACCGTGTCGTTGTCCTCAACCCCGATCGTGTAATCAGCCCGACGCACTGGGCTTTCGAGTCCGGCTTCGGCGAGCCGGTCGAAGGCCGGCAGCGCCTGCCGCGCGAGGACGGCATTGTCGCGCAGTGCGGCATGGAAGCGGCGCTCGGTCATCTGCGCGGCGAACTTCGTCAGAAACACAGTAAGCGCCGGGGTGATGCGCGAGAAGGTGAGCGGGGCGTGCGGCTTCGTCACAGCGTCGATGCCGTGTTTCCACCCGCCCGGGGCAGCCAGCGGTGTTGCAAGGCCGGGACACACCCAGCCGGCGTTGCCCCAGCTGGCACCGGAGGCCACACCTGAGCGGTCGAGGACGGTAACCTCAGCGCCGCGCTGGGCGAGCTGGTAGGCGGTGGCCAAGCCGATGATTCCTGCTCCGACGATCAGCACCCGAGTCATAGTGCCAGTCTGCCATGCCAGCTCAGCCGTTGGCAGGGCCGGTTGTCGTCACCCTCGGCTGGTCAGGCCAGCTCCCGCCGCAGCTGCACGGCGATGTCGCGGGCCTTCTCGGTGACAGCTTGGTTGGCGCCGTATTCCGGTGCGCAGTCGAGGAGCAGGACGACGAGCTGGTCGGCGATCACCCGGTCGCCGAGGTCGGGGACGGTGGGCACGGAGCCAGCCGGCGCCTCGGGCGCGGAGGCCGTGTGCGCACCGGTGGCGGCCATGAGCACGGTCGAGCGGACCGGGCGTGTTGCCAGGCTCAGCGCGGCCAGGGACGACAGTGCCTCGCGGATCGCCTGCCGGCGGGTACGGCCGTCGGCGAGCACGGCATCGAGGCTGTGGCCGGGGTGGGGTGAGGAGGCCAGGGATGTGATGCGGATGCGAAGGCGGCGGACCTCCTCGTGGAGGTCCGCCGCTGCGTGGGTATTCATCTCAGGGGAAGCCCCTTAGGTCAGTTCTGCCTGAAGTACGACAGCAGGCGCAGGATCTCAACGTAGAGCCAGATGAGGGTCACCATGAGCGAGAACGCGCAGGTCCAGGAGTACTTCTCCGGGATGCGGTGCTTGACGCCCTCTTCGATCATCTGGAAGTCAGCCACGAGGGTGAGCGAAGCGAGAACGACAGCGACGATGCCGATGACGACGCCAAGCGGCATCGTCATGCCCATGATGGTGATCTCGACGTTGCGGGCGTTCATCGCACCACCGGTGAACATCGCGAAAGCGAAATTCACGAGCGCGAAGATCGCATACCCGCCGACGGCGAGCATGAGGAACTTCATCATCTTGCCGCTCATACGCACGATGCGGAAGCGGAAAAGAGCGAACATCAGGCCGAAGACGCACAGCGTGGCGAGCACAGCCTGAACGACGATGCCCTCGTAGGCGGCGTTGAACATACCGGAGATGCCGCCAAGGAACACGCCCTCGACACCGGCATAGAGGAGGATGAGTCCCTTGTTCGGCTCGCGTTTGAAGGCGTTGACGAGGCCGAGGACGAGACCTAGCAGCATCGCCGGCAGGGCGAGGACGGGCATGAACCAGCCGAGCACCGCACCGGCGAGCAGCACGGCGAAGCAGATGCCGGTCTTGATGAGGACGTCGTCATAGGTCATGACACGCTCATCGACCGGGCGCTGCGGCTCGGCCGAGGGCTGCATGTACATCGAGTTGAGCTCTTCGGCGCTTGGGGTGGCCGGCTGGTGGCCAGCCTTGATTCCCTGTTCAAGGCCGCGTCGAACGAGCGGGTTGGACATCCGTGTTACCTCCGGGTATCGCTGGTTTGTCGTCACGGTCCGCGACTGTCTGCCAGTCTACCGAAGGAAGCTGTACGGCCGCTGTGGCCGAGTGCGCTCTGGCCAGCCGTTATGCACCCGTTACCGACGCCTCGGCAACGGGTGCATCCCGGCCCGGGCACCGACTGCCTCCCGGCCCGGGCACCGACTGCCTCGCAGACCGGGCGCCGGGTCACATCTGGTAGTGCGTCTGCGCGCCGGGACCCATCGGGATGCCGGTGGCCCACCAGAGGAAGAACAGGATGCCCCATACGATGAACATCGCAAAGGACAGCGGGATCGTCAGCGACAGCAGCGTGCCGATGCCGGCGTCCTTCTTATAGCGCTGGATGAACCCGAGGATCATGACGAAGTACGGGCTCATCGGCGAGATGATGTTCGTCGTCGAGTCGCCGATGCGGTAGACGGCCTGGGTGATCTCCGGGGCGATGCCCAGCAGCATGAACATCGGGATGAGCACCGGGGCCATGAGTGTCCACAGGCCTGAACCGGAGGTGATGAACATCGCGCCGAGCGCGGTGAGCAGGTAGCCGCCGATGAGGATGAGGAAGGTGGTTGCGCCGATGTTCTGGAAGAACTCGGCACCGCGGATCGCGAGGATGACACCGAGGTTCGACATCGCGAACAGCGCCAGGAACTGGGAGGCGGCGAAGAACAGCACAAGGACCTGCACGAACGGGGCCACACCCTTGACCATCATCTCCGGGACATCGTTGGGGTGCTTGATGCTGCCGGTGACGACGCCGTAGACGATGCCGAGGACGAAGAAGCCCATGCCGATGATCGGGGCGATGCCGGCCATCAGCCCGGACTCCATCGTGAAGCCGCCGTCGGCATCGCGCAGGAAGGAGTTCTCAGGCCACGCGATCGCGACACAGGCGGCCACACCGATGATCGCGACGACGAGGGTGATGAGCATGCCGCGCTTCTCCAACGCGGTAACCGGTGCGGAGAGGTCCTGGTCCTGGACGTCGCGGCCGGCGGTGCCGTCGTCGCTGCCGGCCGTTGCCGAGGCGGCGGTCGCGGCGGCGCCGGAGCCGTTGCCTCCGCTGGTGGTGCTGGTGCCGTTCACTTCGGTGAGCTCCATCTGCTCACCGCGCTTGTTGAGCAGCAATTCGGTCACCAGCGTGATCGCCAGCGCCACGGCGAACATGGAGACGAAGTTGAAGTACAGGTTCGCCACCGGCGTGACGGTGTAGCTTTCGTCGATGATGTGGGAGGCAGAGGTCGAGATGCCGCCGAGGATCGCATCGAGGCTGTTGACGAACGGGGCGGCGGAGTAGCCACCGGAGACTGCGGCGTAGGCGACCGCGCAGCCGATGACCGGGTTGCGGCCGACGGCCTTGAACGCCAGCCCGCCGAGCGGGATGACGATCATGTAGGAGGCGTCGGAGGCGATCGAGGCGGCCGCACCGACGAGAGCGACGACCGGGGTGACCAGCCGCGGGGAGACGTTCGACAGGGCCGCGCGCATCATGGTGGGAAACAGACCCGACTGCTCAGCGACCGCCACACCGAAGAGCACGACGAGCACGAGTCCCAGCGCTGGGAAGGTGACGTAGCTTTCGGTGATGCCGGAGACGATCTCGCGCAGGCTCTCGGTCGAGAGCAGGTTGACGACGGCGACTTCCTCGTCATCTGCCGGATTGACGGCGGAGACGCCGGCACTGGCCAGCCACCAGGACAGCAGCATGACGATGGCGGCGAGGCTGAGGAACAGCCAGAAGGGGTGCGGGAGCTTGTTGCCGGCCTTCTCGATGAGGACCAGCGACTTCATCAGCCAGCTGAGGTCCTCCTCGGACTTCTGCTTTCCCGGATGTGCTGCTGCAGTGGACATAGCGGGGATCTTTCACTCGGAGACAACGACGGTTCGACGCGCGGCTTGTAGCCTACTACAGCACAGGAATGACAGCCATGGGATGCATTCGCAGACGATGCCCTCCCCACTGCCGGGTCCGCACTCCAGCCGACGGGTCTCCGGGTGCCACGACGGGCCCTGCCGTCGAGCAGGGCCCGTTGATGGCGGTCAGCGGCGCGTCGCGCGACCGCTCCAGCGTTCGATGCGCCCGGTTCAGCGTTCGATGCGCCCGGCGATGAAGTCCTCGACGGCCTGGCGGGCCAGTTCGTCGTTCTGCTGCTCGGGTGGGGACTTCATGAAGAAGGACGAGGCGGAGATGAGCGCACCGCCGACACCGCGGTCGAGGCCGATCTTCGCGGCCCGGATCGCGTCGATGATGACGCCGGCGGAGTTCGGGGAGTCCCACACCTCCAGCTTGTACTCCAGTGAGACCGGAGCATCGCCGAAGTTGCGGCCTTCGAGGCGCACATACGCCCACTTGCGGTCATCGAGCCACTGCACGTAGTCGCTGGGGCCGATGTGGACGTCCTTGGCGGCCAGTTCGGCAGACGTATTCGAGGTCACCGCCTGGGTCTTGGAGATCTTCTTCGACTCCAGCCGGTCGCGTTCGAGCATGTTCTTGAAGTCCATATTGCCGCCGACGTTGAGCTGATAGGTGCGGTCGAGGACGACGCCGCGGTCTTCGAACAGGCGGGCCATGACGCGGTGGGTGATCGTCGCGCCGATCTGGCTCTTGATGTCGTCGCCGACGATCGGCACGCCGGCCGCACGGAACTTGTCGTCCCATTCCTTGGTGCCGGCGATGAACACCGGCAGGGCGTTGACGAAGGCGACGCCGGCATCGAGCGCGGCCTGGGCGTAGTACTCGGTGGCCTCCTGGGAGCCGACCGGCAGGTAGCACACGAGTACATCGGCCCGGGCGTCGCGCAGTGCCTGGGCGACGTCGACCGGTTCGGCGGCGGATTCGGTGATCGTTTCGCGGTAGTAGCGGCCGAGACCGTCGAGCGTCGGGCCGCGCTGCACCTTCACACCGGTGTTCTCGACGTCGCAGATCTTGATGGTGTTGTTCTGTCCTGCGCGCATCGCCTCGGCGATGTCGAGGCCGACCTTGGCCTCGTCGACGTCGAAGGCGGCGACGAACTCGAGGTCGCTGACATGGTAGTCACCGAAGTTCACGTGCATGAGACCGGGGATGGTGTCCTCGGGGGAAGCGTCCGCGTAGTACGTGACGCCTTCGACGAGGGACGTTGCGCAGTTGCCCAGTCCGGCGATTGCGACGCGAATCGGTTGAGTTGTCACTGTTGTCGACCTTTCCTGATGAACGCCTTCGTATTGTGAAGAGGTATGCCTGCCCAGCGGGTTCATGATGTGACAGCCCTTGTGAAGGCACAGATGACCATCTTAGTCCTCTCCTGGACCGGTTCAAAGCTGCACGATCTTCTATTCCTGGCTGGCGAGATCGTCACATGTTCACCAGCGTGTGCGACGTGCCGGCGCCGAGGTCGTGGTTCAGGAGACGACGAGGGGTTCGAGGACGAGTTCGGGGTGCTGTCGTTCGACGCCCTGGAGCCGCCATCGGTCGGAGAACAGTGCCAGCAGTTCGCCGTCGGAGCGCGAGAGCACCTCGACGGAGCGCTCCCGGGCCAGGGTCGGCACACATTCGGGTGTCGTGCGGCGGGCGATCGTGTAGGGCAGCGGCTCGAGCCGGCAGGGGGCGTTGAACTCCTGGACCATGCGGTCTTCGGCGACTTCGAACTGCATAGGGCCGACCGCGCCGAGCACGGGTGCTTGGTCGCCGCGCAGGTCGGAGCGCAGCACTTGGACGACGCCTTCGTGGTCAAGCTGTTCGACGCCGCGCCGGAACTGCTTGTACTTCGAGGAGTCCTTGGCGCGGATGACCATGAAGTGCTCGGGAGAGAAGGTCGGGATGCCGGGGAACTCGACTGGCTGATCCAGGTACAGCGAGTCGCCGACCCGCAAGGCGGAGGCGTTGACGAGGCCGACGACGTCGCCGGGGAAGGCTTCGTCGATGACGGCGCGGTCGCGGCCGAAGACCTGCTGGGCGTACTTCGTGGCGAACGGTTTGCCGGTTGAGGCGTGGGTGACGACCATACCGCGTTCGAACACGCCGGAGCACACGCGGATGTAGGCCAGCCGGTCGCGGTGGTTGGCATCCATGCCGGCCTGGACCTTGAAGACGAATCCGGAGAACGGCGCGTCGACCGGGCGGGGCTCACCATTCTTATCCGTCCGGGGTTCGGCCGGCGGGGCGAGGTCGACGAGGGTGTCGAGGACCTTGTGCACACCGAAGTTGAGCACCGCGGCAGCGAACATCACCGGTGTCGACTTCGCTGCGAGGAAGGCTTCCTGGTCGTGGTTCTGCTCCTCCATCTCCAGCAGATCGGACTCATCGACCGCAGTGGTGAACGCGTCGCCTTCGAGTGCCTCGGCTGCTTCGGCGTCCATCGTCTCCTCACCGGCAATCGAGGCGCCGCCGTCGGAGCGGGTGTACTTCGTGTAGGTGCCATCCGCCCGGTTGAGCACGCCGCGGAAGTCACCGGAGACGCCGACCGGCCAGGTGAGCGGGGTCGGCAGCATGCCGGTGCGCTCGCGGATCTCGTCCATGAGCTCGAGGGGTTCGAGGCCCGGCCGGTCCCACTTGTTGATGACGGTGATGATCGGGATGTTGCGGTGGGCGCAGACTTCGAAGAGCTTCATCGTCTGCGTCTCTAAGCCCTTGGCGGCGTCGACGAGCATGATCGTGCAGTCGACCGAGGAGAGCACCCGATAGGTGTCTTCGGAGAAGTCGGCGTGGCCGGGAGTGTCGATGAGGTTGAGGACCGCATCGCGGTACTCGAACTGCAGGGCGGCCGAGGAGATCGAGATGCCGCGCTCCTGCTCCATCTTCTGCCAGTCCGACACGGTCGCCCGGCGTCCGGCCTTGCCGTGGGTGGCACCGGCCTGGCCGATGACCCGGGCATGCAACGCCAGCGCCTCGGTCAGGGTCGACTTACCGGCATCAGGGTGGGAGATGACCGCGAAGGTGCGCCTGCGCGCGGCCTGTTCGCGGATGGTCTTTAAGCTGTAGTCACCGGTGGAAGTCACCCAAGAGAGTCTAGTACCTTGGGGTTGACACTGGCACGTCGGCCGGCGCTCACTCCCTGTCCCTTTCGATGACCTGTTTCTCTGACTCCGAGGACTCCATGAACCAGCACTCCGAGTACTCGCAGGTCGCCCGCGACCCCGAGCGCCGGGACAAGATCGTCAAGGCACTCCCGCTCGTCATCGCAGCGCTTATCTCGCTGCCGCTCGTGTGGCTGTCCCTGCGGTTCTCGCTCATGGTCGGCCAGATCGCCTACTACGTCGTCCTCATGGGCACCTCGACGCTCAACGTCCTCGGCCTGGGCATCATGACGCTGCTCGGCGCGGCCGGTCTCATCGGCGCGATCGTGTGCATCTGGCGCGGCTTCAAGCGCCGCACCTGGAAGTGGCGGATCGGCTGGGCGCTCGGCACTATCGCCTGTGCAGGTGCGCTGCCGCTGAGCTGGGTGCTGCTGGGATACACCTCCGGCCCGCCCCTCTGACCTCGCGTGTCAGATTCCGCCGGTCTGATCCTGCCTGTCTGATGCGATCGGACCCCGTCCAGACCTACAGTGCGGCGAGCGCCTTGTGGATCCGGGTATCGCTGACGGGGTGGGCGGTCGGCAGGTGCTGGGCAAAGTAGGAGATCCGCAGCTCTTCGACTGACCACAGCACTGCAGCCCACTCTGCCGGCACGCCTGCCGCCTGCACCGGCACGGGCGCATCTGCCAGGTCCGGGAAGGCCTTGGTCAGGGCCTGTTCGACTTTGCCGATCACGACGTTGGTCCGGTCCATGAGCTGCCGGTCACGGGTGGGATTCTCCTGCATCTTCGCCACCCGGTGTTCGGCTGCCTGCAGGTAGACCGGGAAGCGGGCGAGCGCTGCCGCGTCGGTGATCTCGAAGACGTCAGCGCACAAGAGGTCGATGAGCCAGCTGCGCACATCGGCCAGCTGCTGGACGAGCGTGAGCGAGGAGGCCGCACTGATCGCCTTGTCGACAGCGGTGGCACGGGCGAGGATGTCGACGACAAGGCTGACAGCCCGGGTCGCTTCGGTGATGAAGCCTGCGTCGATCTGCCGGAAGACGGTGTCGAACTCCTCACGGGTGCGCACGGTCGTATCGGAGCCGAGCAGCCGGTCGACAGCGATCCGGGCGCATGAGCTGAGCAGGTCGGGTCGGGTCTGCGGGCTCGCTGCCCCGAATCCGGTCTTCGCATGCCCGGCGAGGACGAGCTTCTCGTTCGTCGACAGGTGTTCGGCGATGTAGTCGATGCGGGACTTCAGGGCGATGACGAGCAGCCGAATGAGCCCGGCCCGGGTGCGGCGGGCGGCCTCTTCAGCGGTTGAGAACGCGGTGATGGCGACTGCGTCGCGGTCATCGCGCAGGCCGGGGTGGACCTCAGTCTCCTTTCCGGTGGCCACCGGCCGGGTGTCGAGGGTGAAGTCCCAGTCGCGGATGCCGGTCCGCTCGGTGAACGTCGTCTTCTGCGCTGCTTTCTCGGCCGGTTTCGGTGCCGCAGCCGAGGTGGTGAGCTGGCGGGGATCGCGGGTCGGCTGGCTCGTCTTCTTCCCCTGCCGGGTGGTGAACTCCATGACGAGGTGGGCTGGCAACCGGTCGGTGTCGAAATCACTGACCTCGACCGTGATCGGGACGAGATCGGTGAGCTCTCCTCCCCCGGCGCGGGCGGTGAGTTCGGCGGCGAGCACCTCGGGCAGCCGCCCGGAATAGGGTTCGAGAACACTGAGGATGTCGGTGGCGACATCGGGGGCGGGCACGAAGTAGCGACGCTTAGCTTTGGGAAGGGAGCGGATGAGCGCGGTGACGAGCTCATGCCGCAGGCCGGGCACCTGCCAGGTGAACACGTCGGTGTCGACGTCGGCGAGTGCCTCGGCAGGCAGCTCGACCGTCACCCCGTCGGTGGCCTGGCCGGGTGCATACGCGTAGTGCAGCTTCGCCTCCGAGCCGTCCGGCAACGCCCAGGTGAGCGGGAAGTCGCTGGCTGCCCGGGCGGACATGTCCGCTGAGTCGTCAGCGAGCAGCGCTTCGGGGTCGATGTCGAGGAGTTCGGGTTCGCTGCGGCGCTTCTTCTTCCACCACGAGTTGAAGTGGGCCCCGGAGATGATCGTGGTCGGCAGCCGGTCGTCGTAGAAGTCGAAGAGCACATCGTCTTCGGCCAGCAGCCGGTGGTCGCGCATCCGGGAGGCGAGTCTTTCGGCCTCGTCGATGGCCTTGGCGTTGCGGGCCAGGAACGGGTGGCGGTCGTTCCACTCCCCGTCGATGAGCGCGTGGCGGATGAACATGTCGCGGGCGGCTTCGGGGTCGATGCGCCCGTAGCCGATGCGCTGATCGGAGATGAGGGTGACGCCGTAGAGCGAGATCCGCTCATAGGCCATCGCCTGCCCGCCCTTCTTCGACCAGTGCGGTTCGGAGTGCTGACGGGTGACGAGGTCGCCGGCGGCTTCGACGATCCATTCGGGTTCGACGGCGGCGACCATTCTGGCCCACAGCCGGGAGGTTTCGACGAGCTCGGCGGCGACGACGACCTCGGGAGCGGACTTGAACAGCCCGGAGCCGGGGAAGATCTGGAACTTCGTGCCGCGCGCACCCTGATAGTCGTAGCCGCGGCGCTTGGGCCGGCGCTCACCGGGCCGGGGCTTGGGTTCCGGTGCCCGCACCCCGATCATCGACAGCAGGCCGGTCAGCAGCGCCCGGTGGATGGCCGCGGCATGCGGATCCATCCCTTCCGGGGCACTCGGCGCGCCCTTCCTGCTGTCGCGGCCGCCGCCTCGGGACCGGCTGCCGGCATGCGTGGTGGTGTCGTCGTCGCTGCCGGGCCGCGAGTGAGAGCGATCGATCTTGACGCCGACGCCGCCGAGCAGGTGGCGCAGCTGGGTGACGAGGTCCTGCCATTCGCGCACGCGCACGAAGTTGATGAACTCGGCCTTGCACAGTTTGCGGAACTTCGATGACGACAGGGCCGCGGCGTTGTCGGCGAGGTGGTTCCACAGGTTCAGCAGGGTGAGGAAGTCGCTGTGCGGATCGGTGAAGCGGGCGTGGAGCTCATCGGCTTGCGCGCGCACCTCAGCCGGGCGCTCGCGCGGGTCCTGGATGGACAGACCTGCGACGATGACGGCGACTTCGCCGCCGCAGCCGGCCTCAGCGCCGGCGAGCACCATGCGGGCGAGTCTGGGGTCGATCGGCAGTTTGGCGAGCATCCGGCCGATCTTCGTCAGCCGGATCCGGCCGGTCTCATCGGTGCGGGTGGCGCCGAGTTCGCCGAGCAGCACGCGGCCATCGCGCACCGCCTTAGATTCGGGTGGGGTGAGGAAGGGGAAGGAGGTGATGTCGGATTCGGTCTGCGCGAAGCCGAGCGAAATCATCTGCAGGATGACGCTGGCGAGGTTCGTGCGCAGAATCTCCGGGTCGGTGAACTCGGGGCGGGCTTCGAAGTCGTCTTCCGAGTACAGGCGGATGCAGATGCCCTCGCTCGTGCGTCCGCAGCGGCCCTTGCGCTGGTTGGCTGAGGCCTGCGAGACCCGTTCGATCGGCAGCCGCTGGACCTTCGTGCGGTTGGAATACCGCGAGATGCGGGCGGTGCCGGCGTCGATGACGTATTTGATGCCGGGCACCGTCAGCGAGGTCTCGGCGACATTGGTGGCCAGCACGATCCGCGGCCGGTCATGGTGCGCGAATACCCGCTGCTGTTCGGCAGACGAGAGCCGGGCGAACAGCGGGATGACCTCCCACTCGGCGAACCTGGGCCCCTTCTGCTGCAGGTGGGCGGCGAGCGCATCGGCGGTGTCGCGGATCTCGCGTTCGCCGGAGAGGAAGACGAGGATGTCGCCGGGGGCTTCGCGGGCGAGTTCGTCGACGGCGGTCAGGATCCCCTCGGTCTGGTCGGCGGCTCCTGCTTCGTAGTCGCCGTCGGCGCCGGGGCCGTCGGGGTCGTCGTCGCTGGCGGTGTCATCGGCCAGGGGCCGGTAGCGGACCTCGACGGGGTAGGTGCGTCCGGAGACGCTGATGATCGGTGCCGGGCCGTCAGCTGAAGCGAAGTGCTCGGCGAAGGATTCCGGGTCGATGGTCGCCGAGGTGATGATGACCTTGAGATCGGGCCGTGTGGGCAGCAGGCGGGCGAGCGACCCGAGCAAAAAGTCGATGTTGAGGCTGCGTTCGTGGGCCTCATCGATGATGATGACCTCGTAGTCGCGCAGCTGCCGATCATGCTGGAGTTCGGCCAGCAGGATGCCGTCGGTCATGACTTTGACCCGGGTGGCGTCGGCGACCTGCGAGGTGAACCGCACCTGATAGCCGATGCCGGCGCCGAGCTCCTGGCCGAGTTCGTCGGCCAAACGGGCGGCGACTGCGCGGGCGGCGATGCGGCGGGGCTGGGTGTGGCCGATGAGCCCGGTGATGCCGTAGCCGAGTTCGAGGCAGATCTTGGGTATCTGGGTGGTCTTTCCCGAACCGGTCTCACCGGCGATGATGACGACCTGGTGAGCGCGGATCGCCTCGGCGATCTCGTCGCGGTGCTCGGTGACGGGAAGTTCAGCCGGGTACGTGATGGCGATGTCGAGACCGGCGCGGGCAGCCTGGCGGGCAGCAGCGCGCTGGGCGTGCTGTCGTGTGGAGGGGCGGTGCGGGCGGTCGCTGCGCGAGCGCGCGCCGCGACGCCGGCGGCCGGGCCGGGAATCAGACATAACCCCACCAGGTTAACGCGTCCGCTTCGCGACACCGGCGGCACACCAGATCGGCCTCAGGTCTAGAGTGGGCACCGCCGGGGTTCCCGGTCACAGCTGCGAAGACGTAAAGGAGATGGCCGCACCGTGCTCGATGTGCTCGAAGGCTTCGGCGTCATCGCCGTTGTCATCTTCGCAGGTCTCATGCTCGGCCGTTCCGGGGTGCTCGGCCCGACCGGCCAGCAGGTGCTCGCCCGTGTCGTCTTCTACGTCGCCACCCCCGCGCTGCTCTACGTCACGATCTCCTCAACCGACATAGGCGCGATCTTCTCCCCCGCCCTGCTGGCCACCGGTGGTTCGGCAGTGCTCGTGTTCACCGGGATCTTCGCCTTCACTCTGTGGGGTCGGCGCCGCAGCCTGGGTGAGGCGACGATCAGCGGCATGGCGTCTGGCTATGTCAACATCGGCAACCTCGGCATCCCGATCGCCACCTATGTGCTGAAGGACCTGAGCTTCGTCGCCCCGGTGCTGCTCTTCCAGCTCATCCTGCTCAGCCCCATCATCATGGTGCTGCTCGACTCGACGCGCGCGGAGACCGGCAGCGAGTGGTGGCGGCCGCTGCTCATGGTGCTGCGCAATCCGATCGTCATCGGTGCCGCCCTCGGCGTGGCCGGCTCGCTGACCGGGTGGCGGCTGCCCGAGGTGGTCCACGAGCCGGTGAGCATGCTCGCGGCGATGTCGGTGCCGGGCATGCTGCTGGCCTTCGGCATCTCACTCAAGGACGGCTGGAAGCTCCCGCCGGCCGGTTCGCGCCGCCAGCTTGTCATCATCACGGTCACCAAGCTCGTCATCCAGCCGTTCATCGCCTGGCTCATCGGCGGGGTGCTGCTCGGCTATGACGGTCTCATGCTCATGGGCATCGTCGTGACCTCGACCCTGCCGACGGCGCAGAACGTCTACATCTATGCCATGGAGTACAAGGCCTCGGCACAGCTGGCCCGTGACGCCGTGTTCATCACCACGATCCTCTCGGTGCCTGCCGTGGTGGTCGCGGCGCTGCTGTTCGGAGTCTGAACCCGGGTTTGGGATCTGAGCCGCAGAGCTGGATGCAGGCCGGCGGGCGCCTGGCCTGAGTTGCCGGTTCGTGCGTGTCGCTCCACAGGCGCAGCGGTCATCCGTCGAACAATGGGAGTGTGGCTACTGATGACCCGAAGAACACCGACGACCTGCTCTCACGGCGGATGAGCTCCGGCAGCGAACCGGAATCATCTGCCGAGTCGATCGACGGTGCCTCCGGCTCCCGCCGCCACGACCGCGAGGCGCACATCGGCGAACACGTCGCTGACGAGCAGACGTTCTCGATCGGCTCGTCCGGCGCAGAGGACACGTCCGGCTCGCCGCTGAGTGAGGAGACTGTCGAGTTCGACCCGATCGCCCACCGAAACCGGGAGCTGCGCGACCGCGCCTTCGCGCAGAGCACCCCCGACCCGGACGCCACCGCCGAATACCGCCCCATCGACGCCGACGCTCACGCCGGCACAGACACTGCCGCCACGAGCACGTCGACGAGCACCACAACCACGGCTGCGGGTGCCGGTGCTGCCACCGGTGCGACCGCCTCGGGCGCGGCCGTGGCACCCACCCAGCAGATCCGCACCCGCGACCGCCACGACGATGACGACGACGTCGACGAGCCGGGCAAGCGGCGCGTCAACGCCCTCGACATCATCGGCGGCATCTGGATCGCCTTAGCCACCCCGTTCGTGCTCGCAGGCCTGGCTGTCCGGCTCATCGCCTCGGGCCTGTTTTTGAAGTTCGCGTACTTCTGGCGGCCCGGCTTCCCAGCCGACACCTACGGCTTCACCAACGACGACCGGCTGCACTACGGCTCCTACGTCGTCGACTACCTCAACAACTTCGACTCCAGTCGCTACCTCTCCGATGTCGTGCTGCCCAACGGGGTGCCGCTCTTCCAGCCCGAAGAGATCGCCCACATGGAAGACGTCAAGGACCTCGTATCGCTGCTGTACCTGGTCGCCGTCATCGGCGCGATCGGCATGCTCATCTTCGGCCTGTACATGTCACGGGCCAATGGTCCGGGCTTGCGCCACGCGCTGCGCTTCGGGGCGCTGCTGACGATCATCGCCTTCCTCGCCCTCGGGGCGCTGGCGATGCTGGGCTGGGACCGGTTCTTCACCCAGTTCCACGCGATGTTCTTCGACGCCGGCACCTGGGAGTTCTACGTCGACGACGCACTCATCCGGCTTTTCCCCGGCCAGTTCTGGGTTGATGCCGGCATCGCCGCAGCCGCGATCGTGCTGCTGATCTCCGCGCTCATCCTCGCGCTGTCGTTCATCGGCCGCCGGCGGGCCGAGCGCAAGGAGCGCTCGAATGAGCGCCGCGCAGCCAAGGCTGAGAAGAAGGCTGAGCGCCGCGGTGAGCTGCCCGACCCGGCCAGCCAGCCCAGCGGCACCCGGGAGGCGGGCACCGCCTCGGCGCGGGAGGAGACGACGCGCCCGGTCACGGTGCGCCCGCAGCATCCGGAGGACCCGGCCGGCACGACGCGCAGCTGACGCGTCCCCACGATCCTTCCCCCATCGACCCGAGTGGCTGTTTCCCCTGCCACTCGGGTCGAACTCTCCCTAGAGGTCGAGTCGCTCCCGCCTGGGCCGCAGCACTCCTGGGTCCGCGTCTGACAGCTCGCCGGCATGAGCCGGACCGCGGCGCTCGTGCAGCGCGGCCGCGCCATCGCTCAGGTGCCGCGCCTCGGCCTCCTCGTCCTCGGAGACCGTGTCGACGATCCACGAGGCCAGCGTCGCAGTCACCGAACCGATGAGGGCGATGCCGCAGATCATGAGCCCAACGGCGATGATCCTGCCGAGCGCGGTGATCGGGAAGTGATCGCCGTAGCCGACCGTCGTGATCGTCACGACCGCCCACCACAGCGCATCGCCGAAGCTTGTGATGTTCGCACCGGGGTAGTTCTGCTCGGCGTCGAGGACGGCGAGTGCGGCGACGAAGACGAGCACGACCGAGGCGGTGCAGATGTAGAGGGTGACTTTGCCGCGCAGGCGCGCACCGGCGGTGCGGTGGATGAACCCGATGAGGGTGATGAGGCGCAGCAGGTACAGCGGTCTGAGGAACGGGAAGATGACGAGGGCGAGTTCGTGCAGGTGGGTCCAGAACCACAGGAAGCGGCGGCGCACGAGGATGAAGCTGACGATGTAGTCGATGGCGAAGACGACCCAGATGGCGAGCATGAGGCGCTGAGGCCACATGATCTCCGAGGGCCGCAGGTTGCCGATGACGACGTAGGCGTAGGCACCCAGGAAGATGACAGCGGCGATCGCCATCGGCCATTCGGTCAGTTGCTGCCACCGCTGGTAGCGACTCGGCGGTACCGCGGTGTGACGTGTCTCTGTGGTGTTCCTCGCCTCGCTCATCCTGATGTCAGTGTCGCATATGCGTAGGTGTGCGGGGCGGTGCGTGCCGCCTGACGGCGACCGTGTCGGCTACTGCTGCGCGCCGGCCATGAGCCGCGGCTCGGCGGGTGCGGCGGTCTCCGAGGCCGCCGGTGCCGGCGCCGAGGAGGGGGTCGCCGGGGCGGGGGTCGCCGGGGCTTCAAGCGGCTGGGATTCGACGCGCACCGGGCGTGGTGCGAGACGGCTCATGAGGGCTGCGATGAGGAAGATGATGCCGAAGAGTGCTGCCATGATGCCGAGCAGGGTGGCGGTCATCGTCAGATGGTCGGTGAGTCCGGCGGGCGTGCGCAGCTCCCCAGAGGTGAAGGCGAACATCCAGAGGACGGCGCAGGCGGGGGCGGCCACGAGAAGGAACCGGATGATGAGCTCTTTGAGCATCGTGCTTCTTTCGGCTTCGGAAGGTTCGCAGTTGTGCATGGGAGTCAGTGGGCCTGGTGCGGCGTTTCGCATGCCGCTTCAGTGACAAGGCTAGCTGAGTGAACTCTGCGAATCAGCCGGTGTTATCGTCTCGTGCCGCACATGACGGGATTGAGACATACCCTCAACGCTCCGCCGCTGGCAGGAGGACTGAGTGTGGCGTGCGCAACTTCTCCGCTCGGCCGACGTTACCGAATTGTGATGCTGCGCTGGGCCTTCTCGTTACGGATGAACTGTGTCGCGGCTCTCACGCCGACGAATGTCCTCAGTTTCGAGCTGGAACGTCGTGTGCTCGATCGAGACCTCGAAGTCCTCAGCGATGCAGCGGCGCAACCCGTCGAGGATCTCGATCGCATGGCCGTCGCTGAAGCAGGAGTCGTCGAGCACGACATGGGCGCTGAGTGTCGGCAGCCCGGAGGCGACGGTCGAGGCGTGCAGGTCGTGGACGTCGATGACGTGATCGACGGCGAGCATGTGGCGGCGGACCTCATCGAGGTCGAGGCCTGCCGGGGTGAAGTCCATGAGGATCCGGACGGCATCACGCAGCAGGATGACCGCGCGCGGGATGATGAGGGCGGCGATGAGGAAGGCGGCCAGAGTGTCGGCACGGGTGTAGCCGGTGGTGAGGATGAGGATCGCCGAGACCATGACCGCCAGCGTGCCGAGGGCGTCGACGAGGACTTCGAGGAACGCGGCCCGCATGTTCAGGCTCGCCTTCCGCCCGGCTGCCAGGGCGAGCATCGCAGCGACGTTGAGGACCAGACTGAGTGCGGCGACGACGAGCAGCGGACCGGCGGCCACCTCGGGCGGGGCGGCCCAGCGGCGGATGCCGTCGATGATTGCGTAGATGCTCACACCGAGCAGCAGCAGGCCCTGGGCAAGTGCCGCGAGGCTTTCAAGCCGCCGGTAGCCCCAGGTGCGCTCATTCGACGGCGGGCGGGCGATGAGGGTGACGGCGACAACGGCGATGAGCAGACCGGAGGAGTCGACGAAGGAGTGGACGAGGTCGACGAGCAGGGCAAGGCTGCCTGACAGCCAGGCGCCGATGAGCTGGACGACGACGATGGAGGCGACGAGGCCGAAGGCGATGAGCAGTCGGCGGCGCATGCCCGGAGCGTGTGAGGCTTCGGCGGCGCTGGGTGCGTGGCTGTGGTTGTGGTGTGCTCCCATGGTCTCCTCCTCCCCTGGTGCTGTGGCTGGCTGTCGGTTCAGCTGGCGGCCGGTTGGTGCGGTTCGGTTGCGTGCAGGTGCTGGCAGAGCACCGCGTGGGCGCCGGTCGCAGTCAGTACGCGTTCGGCTGCGGTGATGAGCCCGCGCAGCCGCCCGGGTTCGGCCAGCGCGTACCAAGTGGCGCGGCCTTCGGGCCGGGCGGTGAGCAGCCGGCATTCGTGCAGGAAGGCGATGTGCTTGCTCACCGTCGACTGCGCCAGGCCCATGTGCGCCACCAGGTCGCGCACCCGGTGCGGGCCAGAGGCCAGATGCTGGACGATCGCTAGGCGCGTCGGATCGGCCAGCGCCTGGAACAGGTGGGCGTACGCGGTCGTGGCCGCTTCGTCGATTGATATCACATCAGCTTTCATCGCCATAGAGCGATGGTATCACTCAAAGGTGATGCCGCTTTCGTCCGGGCGCCGCTTTGCCTGGGACGGCTTCTGTGCCGTTCGTCCACACTGAATCGCCCCGGGTCTGGTGGAGGCTCTGATCCCACGGGCGAATGAGGAGCATGGCAGCACCGAGAAAGTACAGCGTTGAGCTCCAGGCACGGGCCACGCGGATGGCGTCGGGCGCCAGGACGGGCTGACCGCAGCGGGCAGGCAGATCGCGCCGAGCACCTATGAGGCCTTTAAGACCCACCCGCCCTCGAAACGGGCGATCCGGGAGATCACGTAATTCACCCCAGCGGACGCAGTGCCGCAACCGCAGAGCGCCGTCGGCTAGCCCTGGGCCTCGCCGAGGCGCGCTTCGGGCGTGAGCTCGGCGCGGAGACCGCCGCCGGTCGCAGCCCGGGCAAGAGCGCGACCCAGCGCAGGAGCCTGCTTGAACAAATTGTGACCGGCCACAAAAAAGACAGAGCCTGCCTCCCACACGGCCACGCCGTCCTCACTCCACGGGAGGTCGGTCACCCAGCAGTGAAGGAAGTCGCGCGGCTCTGGGTGGAGACCGGGCAGCGCCCGTGTCACGTAGTCGCGTGCGCGTTCGTCCAGCGATCGAATCGCCGCCGGGTCAATGAACGTTCCGTCGTCGCGGACGCCGACGGTGTCGCTGAGTCCGACCGAATAGCTGCTGTTACCCGGTAGCGGCGTCGCGTAGACACCGGCTTCGCCGAAGACACCGCTGCTGTCCTGCAGGCACGCGACTCGTGCCGGGGCGGCGGCTTTCACGTCGAAGGTCAGCCGGACGTGTGCGGCAAGGCGAACCGGCAGCGACAGGCCGACGCTACGCGCCAGGCGGGCGGTTTCGCGGCCGGCGCACACGACCACCGTGGAGTAGACAGCCCGGTCGGTGACGCTGCGCACCTCGACCGTCCCGTCGGCGCGGGGATCGATGGAGATGACCTCACTGGTGGTGACCGCATCTGCGAGGGCACCCGTGAGTGCCGTGATCGCGGCGCGGGTGCGGATCGCCCCGCCCGAGGTGTCGAGCACCGCTGGCCCCGAGTACCCAGCGAGCAGCGGCATTCGCTGGGCGACCTCGGCCGCGTCGATCTCGTGCGCTTCCACGCCGCCGACCTGGTCGAGCACCCGCAGCCGCGCCAGGGCGCTGTCACCGATCGCCAGGACACCGTCTGATGAGACCAGCTCGACGTCGAAGTGTTCGGCCCACTCATCCCATACCCCGCGGCTTTCGCGCGCGAAAGCGACAAGTCGCGGGTCGTCGTGGGCATGCCGGAAGATCCGCGACTCGCCTGCGGACTGACCTGTCCCGGGCAGACCCGCCTCGTACAAGCGCACCGGCACGCCCTGCTCCCGCAGCGCGTACGCCGTCGACAGACCGACGATCCCGCCCCCGATCACTGCTACCTCGGGTGAACGCGTCGTGGCCACGCCGTCGTCAGTTCCTGTCATCGCGCTTCCTTGATCCGTTGGTGATGAGCGATAGGCCGCAAGAGAAGGGGCCGCTGCCACGACGTCAGCGGGCTGTGTTAGCCCGAAGTCACCGCGCGCAGCGACCCCTCCTCTCTGGGCCAGTACTCCCGGTCTGTGGTGTCAGGCGGGGAGTTTGGAGCCCAGTACGTCGAGCTTTTCGATCGTGGGTTCGGAGAACAACGTGCCGGTCTGCTCGCCGAGAGCTGCCGCAACAGGGCCGGACAGGTGGGTATCACGTCCGGCGTCATCCGGGAACACGTCGAAGATCCCGAACGAGGTCGGCCCGAGGCGGATCGCGAACCACGCGGTGGTCGCCTGCTCGTCTTCAACAAGCGCACGGCCGCTGTCAAGGAACTCCTTCACGTCGTCCTCCTTCCCGGGTAACGCGTCAAACCTGACCAACAATCCCTTGGTCACACTCATGGCTTCTCCTCTTCCTTTGTCGTGGTGCCCGCGAGTTGGGACACTATCGCCTCGGAGAACGCTGGTAGGTCCTCCGGCGAGCGGCTGGTGATGAGATTCTTGTCGACCACCACGTCCTGGTCGACGACGTCGGCGCCGGCGTTGCACAGGTCGGTGCGGATGTTCGGGAACGACGTCAGGGTGCGACCGGCGGCCACGCCAGCCTCGATCAGCGTCCACGGCCCGTGACAGATCGCCGCCACTGGCCTGCCGCTCCGGACGAAATCGCGGACGAAGGAAACGGCGTCCTTGTCGACCCGCAGCTGGTCGGGGTTTACCGTGCCGCCGGGAAGCAGCAGGGCGTCGTAGTCGCCCACCGAGGCGTCGGCGACCAACCCGTCGACGGTGAACGTGCCCGCCAGATCCGCGGCCATATCAGCTCGCCTTCTCTCCGCTCGACATGCCGGGCTTGATGACGACCTTGGTCCAGCCCTCGGCCCTGGAGTCGAAGTTCTTGTAGGCGTCGGCGGCCTGCTCCAACGAGATCTCGTGGGAGACGATCCATGACGGCTTCGCCTTTCCCGCCGCGATCAGGTCGCGCAGCTGGCGGTTGTACTTCTTGACCGGACATTGACCGTTGCCCATAGTCTGCCCCTTGAACCAGTGCAAGCCGAAGTCGACAGCCGCCTTGCCCTGTTTGGCCAGGTCGTCCTTGCCCCCAGGATCCTGAGGGACGAACACGCCGACGGTTCCGATCCCGCCGGTGAAACGGACCGAGTTGATGAGCATGTTCAGGGTGGCAGCCGGATCTTCGTTGCCCTGGGGATCGTGAGCCTGGTAACCCACGCACTCGCAGCCGCGGTCGGCTCCGAGTCCCATTGTCTCGTCCAGCACGGCCTGCACAGGGTCGGTCTTGGAGTCGTCGATGGCAATCGCGCCGATCTGCTCGGCCAGCGCGAGCCGGTCGGGGTGGCGATCGACCACCATCACCTTCGCGGCGCCCTTGATCGTCGCGGACAAGGCGGCCATCAGTCCTACGGGACCGGCCCCGGCGATGACGACGCTGTCGCCCGGAACCACGCCAGCCATCTCGGTGGCGTGGTAGCCGGTGGGGAAGATGTCGGAGAGCATGACGTAGTCGTTCTCCTTCTCCTCCGCGTCCTCACCCAGGCGCAGCGCGTTGTGGTCGCCGAAGGGCACCCGGAGCAGTTCTGCCTGCCCGCCGCCGTACG
>NZ_DLOD01000013.1:31608-55618 GCF_002479565.1 Brevibacterium sp. UBA7493
GCGCTCGCAGTTCTTGCAGAAACCGCACGAGATATTGAACGGCAGCACGACCCGGTCGCCCACCTTGACCTTCTCGACTCCCTGGCCGACCTCCACCACCTCTCCCATGTTCTCGTGACCGAACGTCCGGCCTTGCTCGAAGGAGGTCCGGCCCTCGTACATGTGCAGGTCCGAGCCGCAGATGTTGGTTGTTGTCACCTTGACCAGCACATCTGTGGGCCGCTCGATCTTGGCGTCCGGAACATCCGTGACCGCGACATCTCTGGGTCCCTGATAGACGACAGCCTTCATGGCGAGTCTCCAATCCTTGTGTGGTGACCTTCAGAACTGATTTGTCCTGGGTCTCGTTCCGACACTACAGCTGAAGTAGCGCACTGACTACAGATGAATTATCGCAATGTCTGGCGTGAACCGTCTTCGACCACCATCTCGGAATGAAACCCAGGACAATTCACGGTGCTGATTTGAGCGGCTGAACAGGCGTTCTGTGCTGGTATTTTTGGTGCACCTCCGTAGAGAGTTTGAGAACCCTGGCCCGGCCCTGAAAACCGTGGCTTCTCGCCTGTCTCGGGGTGCCTACGAGCGTAGCGAACGGCCATCCGAACCCTCGGTGACCGACTCGCGGGGTCGTGTGGTGCGGTCAGTTGGGAAGACTCAAACCTCTCTGAGCGCCGCCGAGGTTGATGAGCTGGTGGCGCTGTACGAGCAGGGCATGACGCTAGCGCAGCTCGGTGAGCGGTTCGGCGTCTACCACCGAACGGTGGCCGCGCACCTCGTCCGCCGTTCCGTCCCGATGCGCGTGCGAGGGCTGGCTGAGGAGCACACGTGCGAGGCTGTGAGGCTCTACGAGGGCGGGATGACCTTGATGGAGGTTGGTCTGCATTTCGGGGTGAGTCAGGGGGCAGTGAAGAGGGCGGTGGCCGCAGCAGGTGCGACCGTCCGCCCTCGGGGACGTCGGGTGGCGGTTACAGAGTGAAGTCCTCCTCGGAGTGCTTGGCCTCGTACTCGGCGATCGCCAGCATGATGCCGAGCTCGGGAGTCGCGGGAAGGCTCACGCGGCCTTGCCCGACGACGTAGAGGGGCACGTCGGCCTCGTCCAGCGCCTCGATGATGCGGGCGAACTCGGTAGACGGTCGGCTGAGTCGGTAGAGGTCCGCGACGATGAGCGCCGATGCCTGCCCGTCGCGGATGGTGGCGAGGGCCTGGTCGAGCGCGGGTCGTGTCCGGCCGTTGTCGTGGAACTCGCCGCTGACCTCGTAGCCGAGCTCGGCGGCCAGGCATTGGCAGGCGGCCCGCTGGTGAGCGTGGGTTGCCCAGTTCGGGCGTGCGCTGCGGGTGTAGATCACGGCGCCCATCACGCCACACTCGCCATCGGGTACTTGAGGGACTGTGCCTCGTTCATGCGGCGGGCGGCGACGCTCGACGGCCTCCTGGACGCGGGCGCGGACGAGCAAGATGACACTGACCAGGCCCATGATGAGGAACTTGAGCGCATTCCAGCAGAACAGGAGCACGAGGAGGTTCAGCCAGCCCGGGCCGCCGCCCTCGATCAGCGTGATGCAGTAGTTCGCTGCGAGGAAGTACGGGACCGCGAGGAGCATCGCGAGGATGCCCCACTTCAGGCCGCGGCGGGTGCGGATCGCGTCGAGCGCGATGTTGGTGGGCATGTAACGCCGCAGGTAGTAGCGGGCGTGGGCGCTGAGCGCCCAGAGCAGTCGGATCATGGCGTTTCCTCTCGTGGCACGGTCAGGTGACGAGACAGTGCGTAGAGAGTGGCCCGAGGGCCTGTCCGCGAGGGACGCCACATCAAGGAGGAATCTGCCTCCCCTCCAGAGTACGACGCTCCGGCGACATTCGTAAGAGGTGCGCCCGGGGATTCGGGCGGCGCTCGCGCACCTGTCTGGCACACACGGATGGGAGCCGGGCATGGTCACGATCACTTCTCTCGCCAAGGACGAACGCTCCGCACGGGTCGCCCTGGCATCGACCTTGGAGCCCGACGACGCCGTGACCGGCAGGCTCCTCGCCGCGGTCGGCGCGGTCGAGACCGTGCGCCTGGCAGCCGGTGCCGGCGCACTCCCGAAGAACGTCGATGCGGTCGAGGCCAGGCTGTGGCGCAACAAGGTCGCCCCGCGAATGGATGCCCGCACGGTCACGCAGGCACTCGCGGAGACTGACCGCCTCGGGCTGCGCATCCTCATCCCCAGCGACGATGAGTGGCCGACCGCCCTCAACGATCTGGGCAACCGCGCCCCCACCGCTCTATGGCTGCGAGGCGCTGTCTCCTACCTCACCGCGCCGCTGAACGATCGCGTCACGATCACCGGAGCCCGCGCCGCCACTAGTTACGGCGAGCACGTCACGGGCGAACTCGCCTCCAATCTGACCCATGCTGAGCGGATCATCGTGGCCGGCGGCGCCTACGGCATCGACGCCGCCGCACACCGAGCCGCACTCGCCACAGGCGGGCAGACCCTCGCCGTCATGGTCGGCGGCTTGGATCGCCTCTACCCATCCGGCAATCGTGAGCTGCTGGCACGAGTCGGAGACCTCGGCCTGCTCGCCAGTGAGATGCCGCCCGGCTCCGCGCCGACCAAGTGGCGTTTCCTCGCCCGCAATCGCATCCTCGGTGCCCTCTCCGGTGCAACCGTCGTCGTGGAGGCCGGCTATCGCTCCAGCTCCCTCAACGTCGCCGCCCGCGCTACGCAGCTCGGACGCCCGGTCGGCGCCGTGCCCGGCCCGGTAACCAGTGCCGCCAGCTCCGGCACGCACCGGCTCCTGCGCGAAGGCATCGCGTCCCTCATCACCGACGCCACAGACGTCACGGCCCTCCTCGACTCGCCCGCAGGTGGCGGCGGGCAGGCATTCGCGCGTGAGTCGGGCATCACCCCGTCCGCTCATCGGGAGGGGCGCGCGCTGTAGGCAGCCACTGGTCGGCGTCACCGCCAGTTGTCGCAGGTGATCCCTACGCTGGGGGTCATGATCTTCACCGCTCTGCATCGCGCCCTCGGGGTCGCTCCTGGACCTCTGACGGACGAACTGCTGGATGCGGCGGTGAGCAGCGGAGTCATGGAGACGACCGACCTGGACTGGAAGTCAGAGCTGCCCCCGGCGAAGGGACTACCGCAAACAGACTTCCCCAAGGACGTTGCAGCGATGGCGAACAGCGGCGGCGGCGTCATCGTGTTCGGAGTACGCGAGTCGCAGAAGGCCGCGACAGAGCGAGTCGACGTCGGAGAGTTCGATGAAGCGTACGAGCGATCCCTGCGCTCCGCAGCGATCACCGCTATCTCCCCGCCCGTCTTCGGCCTCAACGTGCACCGCCTCGGAACGGAGGGTGCCCGCGCTGTCGTCGTGGAAGTGCCGGCAAGCGTTGACGGGCCACACCTGATCTACCGCAACGACTACTTCGGCGCTCCGGTGCGCAACGACTCCGACACCGTATGGATGAAGGAACGACAGATCGAGGCGATGTACCGAGCACGCTTCGATGAACGCCGCCACGCCAGCGAAGCGCTCGACAACCTGTATGCCGAGACCGCGGGCGGCCGCGCCACGAGCGAACGCGCCTGGCTGATCGCTGTCGCCCACCCGCGCGTCCCTCGCCTCCACAACCGCCTGACGCGCGACGGAGCGCGCGACGTACTGACCAAGGCCGAAGGCCTCGCCCTGTTCTACGCCGGACGTGGAGGTGTGCACCCGCTGGAAAACGTCGACCGGCACAACCCACGACCGGGATCGCGGCGCTGGGTCGCCGTCAACACCGCAACGGGCGACAGATCACAGTGGAAGGAAGCATGGGCAAGTCTCCACCACGACGGATCAGTCACGCTCGCAGCCGCAATCGGCGGCCACCGCATGAGTAGCGACGGGTACTTCGAGGGATCGCAGGTCCAGTCGGACGCGGTCGAGTGCGGCGTCGCAGGCCTGATGGCTCTCATCCGGACGACCGCCGACGCGACGGGCAACGACGAGTACGACGTGCGCGTCGGGATCGAGTGGACCGGATCAGAGGCCCTGACGATCCTCACGGTGGATAACTTCGGCCACTCCTACGGTGGTGTCTCCACACCGTTGCACCGCTACATGCCTGTCGAGAGCACCGTGAACGCGGCGGCTGCCGACCTTGACTTCTACTGGCGTGTTCACGACCTCGCTCAGGATTGCGTCAACCAAGGCGGCGTATCAAACGTGCGGCTGATCCGTCCGCCCGAGCGCGAGGAGGCATAGTTCTTCCGCCTCCTCTGCGGTGGGCGGCCCTCGTCCCGTAGGAGCTGGCTACGTCAACGTTGTCGGCGTGAGCGGCCAGCCCTGTCCGATCTCCGGAACGGATTCAGAGAGCACGGCGACCTCAGTGGCTTTGCCGACGCGATGCGCTGAGTAGTGGAGCTCAAACTCTCGACGCCGACGCGCCGCGTAGAGCTCCGCCACCTGTGGAGCGTTGTCATAGGTAAGAATCCACGGCCTGTCTGCGACGGAGTTGAGGACCCGCGCAAGGTCTTCGTGGTCGGTTGCAGAGAAGGCGTTGAGGTACAACGAACCGGCCTTCTCGAAGTAGGGCGGGTCGGCGTAGATGAAGACATCGTCCTTGGGAGCGTACTCAGCGATGACCTCAATACCATCGCGCGACGTCGGGACGATGTTGTCTGCATAGAGCGACAGTATTCGGATACGTTCAGCAAGGCCGTCCCGGTTGAAGCGGGCGTCGATCTTGTAATTACCCGTTTGGTCTAGCCCGCCGATCGGGCCGCCGTTGAGCACCCCGGACCTGTTCGTGCGATTGAGATAGAAGGTGGCAAATCCGAGCTGTGACAGATCGCTGGTGTCGGCGGCAACATAGATTTCGCGCTGCCGCCGCCACTCGGTGACGTCAAGCTTGGCCTTGTGGATTCGCTCGATCAGCCATCCGGGCTCGGACTGAACCGTAGTCCAGAATGCGTGGATAGCCGGGTCGAGGTCGTTGATGACGACGCGCTCGACTTGCCCCGTTACCAGGAGACTGAGACCGGCGCCGACTCCGCCCGCATACGGCTCGACGTAGGTGCAGCCTGCGAGGTCCATATCGCGGATCATCTTGCGCAGGCGCGAGTACAAGGCAGACTTTCCGCCCGGGTACCGGAGCGGTGAGATTCGCGGGCGTCGTGTGGACACCCCGATGGCGCTCGTGCTCATGGCTTCATCACGTATCTCATGATCGAGTCGATGGAGGCCCACATTGAGAACGTTTGGTCGGGATCGACTAGGAAGTGGTGGTTGTGGTTGATCGCATTGAGCGAGTCGCCTGAGTTCGTGTACGTAACGAGCTTCCCTGTCCTGACGCCCTCGATGACCTGGATCAGGTGCTTCGGGCCGTTCGCCTTGACGTGTTCCAAGAGCCAGTTCAGGGCGTGGCCAAGTTGGACACGGCCGTTCTGGTTGTTCCCGGAGCCCTTGATGTCGATCGACTTTGCCTCCGCATACGCCTTGATCGACTTTTCCAGTACGGCCCGGATCATTAGGAAGGTGGCGTTAGGGAACTTTTGCACGTCGACCTCAGACAGTTCGCCGAGCAGCAGTTTCAACCCTTCGGGGTAACTCGCGGGAGCCTTGATCTGCCCGAGGTCGAGGTTCCTGAGCTTCTTCTTGGCTGGACGCTTCCTCGGAGGCTTCGGCTCCGCGGTGCCAGGCGCAGCGCTCGGAGGTTCTCCGAGACCAGGTGCCCCCGTGGGCGGAGTCGGCTTAGCGCCGGGGCCACCGGGCGGTGGGTTGTTCCCTCCGTCGGGAGTCGTCCCTGTAGTTGGGGTTGTGGGGTTAGGCGGAGCTGCTTCTCCCGCGTCAGCAACGATCTGACGCAGTTCCTTCATCAGCTGCGTGTAGCGAGGACTTGAGACCGAGTTCAGGCTGCGCGTGTTGATGTTCTCGTCGTACATCCCGCGAACGATTGCCGTAGCAACATCTTTGAAGACTTCGTCCGAGAGCGTCTTCGTGACGTTGCCGTCTGAATCCATCGTAAGCCCCGTCAGGTCAAGGAACTCTTTCGACTCGTAGATGCGCGCCAGCGTCGATAGGCCCCTGGCCCACTTCTTTGTTGCAAGGAAGTCTTGAAGCTCGGCCTCGTCGTAATGCACGGACTTGAAGAGATTGATGATGTGCGCTCGAAAGACGAATTTGCGAACGTCGATCGTGGGATACCTAGTCAGAAGTTCACGGAGCTTCCTCCCCGCGTCGATCTGCGCCTGGAAGAACGCCGCCTGCCTGCTGGGACTCCAGGCCCGCCGCAGGTTCCCGGTGTGGATAGCCGCGATCAACTGATCCGCTTCGGTCTGGTTCGGTGCAACCATGACCCGGACCTTCGCGAGCGCAGAGCGGTCTGGCAGAAGGGCCGCCAGCGACGCGACTCGCGCCTGATAGTCGGGGACCAACATCGGGTTCTGGATGGCTTTGAGTGCAGCGAGCCTGCGGTTCCCCTCAACCATCACATACTTACCGCGTCGCTTTAGGACGACCGGCGTCTCGTGTGTCAGATAGCCGACCTTGCAGATGCCCTCGACAAGCGCTAACGCATCTTCGTTGACGAACAGGTCTTCAATGATGTCGGCCTCGACCTTCGCGTCGGCCACTTCAAGGCGAACGTTTTTTGGATCGAGTTGGATTTCTTTCAGGACGTCAAGCTCAACTTCGGGCCAGTTCGAAGTATCTAGCATTTGTCACCGCCTAGGACACTGTTCATCTCGGACAGTGCCGTCACGACCTCACTCATTGTGCTCTGCTCCTGCCTGCGGCAGTGAACCGCGGACGTACGCAAGGACATCGCTCCTCACGAAGCGCCAAGCGCGTCCCACCTTCTCTCCGGGCAGCGACCCCGCGCGGGCGAGTGAGAGCACTGTCTTGGTGGAGACACGCAAGAGCGCTGCCGCTTCATCAGCGGTCAGAACCTCGTTATCTTCCGGCATCTTCTCGTAGCCTCCTTGTACGGGACACATCTTCACGCTACCAGGTCGCGGGCTTCGTAGGTTGGCGTTCAGGCGCTACAAGGAGCGTCGGACCGGCCTAGTAGTAGCAGGCGATTGACGTGCGCTGTTCGGTTCTCTTTCGAGCGAGCGGGTTCGGTCAAGCGCAGCACGGGCGCGGGCGACGTCGATCTTCTGCGTCTCGGCTTCGGCGGGTGCTCCGAGGGGTGCGGGTCCGGTGATGCCGTAGCGGTCGCGGTAGGCGGCGATGGTGCGCGCGGCGTTCCGCCATGCCTGGGCCGCTCGTGCAGTCTTGGGTGGGGTTCCGAGTTTCGTGATCCACTCGTGTTTCTCGGTGAGTGCGGTGTCGAGGAGAGCATCGGCCCGGGCTTCGATGAGGTCGCGTCGCTCGGTCAGCGCTTGCCGCATCTCGGATGGCATGATGCCGGTGGCTTCGGGGATGAGGCCCACGATGAGACGTGGTGTTCTGCGTGCACGCCCGGCTCCCGCTGGCCTGGCGGTCGCGCGGGCAAGACGGTAGTGCAGGACCGCGGCGATGTCGTCGGCGTCCCCGAACCCGCGTGCTCGCACGAGGCGCGGCAGCAGGGTCTCGACGTCGTGCTGGTTGGCCTCGGCCCGACGGAGCTCGGCAGTCAGCGCTCCGAATGCGGGTGAGGCGATCGCGTCCTCGGCGTCGTCGTCGCTGAGCCCAGACGAGCGGACGAGCGCGGCCCAGCGGTCGTGTTGGGCGGCGGCGGCCAGGGTCTCGTACTCGGCGGTAAGCTGCGCGATCGAGGCCCAGGTGTCCTGCTCCGCAGTGATCGTCTCGTGCGCCGACAGCTCGGCACCGACGTGCTGCAGCACCCCGAACAACACGGACCGGGCTGTCGCCTCGGTGTTGTCGCCGGGGCGAGGGCCGTCGTGGGCGGGGTCGGGCTTGTCGACGGCGACGTAGGCGATGTTCTGCTCGCGCCCCCTCGTCATGGCGACATAGAACGTCTCTCTGGTCATCGACGCATCCGCCAGGACGTGCGAGGAGTCCACGGTGATGCCCTGCGCCCGGTATGACGTCACGGCGTAACCGAGATCGAGGTGTTCGGCCGCGTACTCGGCCGGGACCACGACCGAGGCGCCCCACGTGCGCCCTGCGCGGCGGAGGGTGAGAGCGCCGTCGTCACGGACCTCGGTGACCGTCCACCTATCGCCGTTGCGGACCCAGGACCGTCCCGCGCGGAGGCGGCGGTCGTTGCGGCGAGTGATGACCGTATCCCCGACCGCAGCCCTCATTCCGTCGTGCAGTTCGACCTCACGGCGGGCGTTCACGGTGCCGTCGAGGATCAGATCAGCGCGTGCCCGGTTGTTGAGCGCCTGGACGGACTCGTTCGAGGCGGTCACGAGCACACTGGCTCGCCCGGCGAGTGTGTCGTTGCGCCAGGCGGTGTAGGCGACGTCGATCATCTCCTCCGTCTCACCACCTCGGATGCGACCGTGTTCGGTGTAGGTGTCGATGACATCGGTGCGCCCATGCCGCAGCGCGAGGGACGCGGTCTTCTCCCACGGGTGGACGAACCGGTGCACGTCGACCAGCTCCGGGGCGTCGTCACGGTCGTGGACGAGGAGGGAGAACGCGCCACCGGCGGTGACGGACTGAAGCTGGGCGTGGTCCCCGACCAGCAGCACCTTCGCCCCGGCCTCCGCCGCCAAGGCGGTGATGCGGTCAAGGGAGAGCGTGCCCGCCAGCGATGCCTCGTCGACGATGACGAGCTGACCCTTGCGGAACGTCTCGCCGGCGCGGTCGTGAGTGTCGAGCCACTTGGCCGTGTTCTCGGTCTGGATGCCGAGGTCATCGGCCAGGACCTGCGCGGCGACCGCGGACGGCGCAAGCCCGACCACGCTGCCACGTCCGTGCTCGCGTTCCCACGCCCGCCGCAACGCTGACATCGCGGTGGTCTTCCCCGCCCCAGCAGGGCCGACCAGCACATCGACCACCCGGCCCGAGAGCGCGATCTTCGTCAGTGCGGCCGCCTGGTCGTCACCGAGCATCCGGCCCTTGCTGTCGGGCCGCTTCGTAACCCGTTCGACGGTGGTCAGCGGCACGGTCGGTGCGGTGGTGGTGTGGGCGCGTTCGAGGAGGCGGTCTTCGGCGGCCAGCAGCTCCTCGGAGGAGAACAGCGCGGAGTGCTTCGGCCGGAACACGCTCGTGCCGTCCGGTCGGCGGAACGCGGCCGGGCTGGATGCGAGCTCGGGCGGGGTCAGGCGCAGCGAAGCGGCTTCGGCGGCGTCTACGACCAGGCCGACGATAGCTTCGCGATCCTCTGTCGACGCGAACCGGTAGGCCATCGTCTGCCGCGCGGCCTCGGCAGTGAGGTTCCAGCGATGCCAGGTGGATCGCTTCTCACCGACCGCAGCCACAACGTCTGCCCCGAGCGAGTCGATCACATCCAACGGCACGTCGTCCGCGCGCAGCAGCAACGGCTCCTTGTTTGCCGTCACGCCGCGCGCCCACGAGGTCGTATCCGACCCGAGCACCTGCCCGGCCCGTTCCCGCCAGGAGGCGGTGAGGTCAGCCAGCGACCGGACTTCCTTCTCCGGCCGGGTCGAGAGGGTGGCCTGGGCGCGGAGCTTCATGATCGTCGCCGGCGACGGCCGCCGCCCATGCGCGTCGACGTACTGGCCGATGAGGCGGTCGGTCTCGGCATCAATGTGCCGGGCACGGGTGGAGAACTCCTTCACCATCGCCTCGGGCACCGCGGCGATCGCCCACGCGGGGTTGCGGTCGCGGCCCATGTCGCGCGCCTCCCACGAGACGCCAAACGAGCGAGTGAGGTGGTCAGCGAACACCGCCTCGTGCAGCTCGGAGAGGGCGACCACGGCGGCGTGCATCGGCCGCCCATCCAGCGACCGCCATTTGCCATCGAGGACGGTCTGCACCTTGTTGCTGATGACGACATGCGTGTGCAGGTGCGGGTCGCCCGCCCGGCTGTCGTAGTGATCGAACGCCGTGGCGACCAGACCTGCGACGTCGACCTGTGCAACCGCGCCGTCGCGGTCGGTTGCGCCGGTGCGGGTGGCTGCAACCTCCCGCTCCATGAACGCAACCACCTCCGCAACCGCAGCGTGATGCGCGTCCGCGATCAACGCCTGCGTCCCCGCGTCCGCGACCGCCCAGAGCACGCTGGCGGACTTCGGGATCGAGAACGTGAAGTCGAACCCCGCAACCGCCCGCCGCGTCCCGCGCCCGGCCTCCTCCGTGTCGATGGCCGCGACCGCCTCCGCGCGTGACGCCGGCCCGAGTGCGGGATCAAGCGCACTGGTACGTGCCTCGATCCGCTCGGCCACGGTTCGGTATTCGGGGTACGCGCGGCCCAGCGGTTCACCGGTGATCGGGTCTCGACCCATGCCGACCAGCAGCTGGAGCTGGGCTTCGGAGACCTGATCACCCACGCTGATCCGCCCGCCGCCGAGTGTGGCGACCCCGGCACCGAGCCAGCGACCGGGCGGGGTGCCCTCGGCGTTGTAGTAGCGCGTCAACGGAGTCGAGAGCGAGCGGTCGCCGTCGCCGGCCGCGACAGTGCGCAACAGGTACTTATACCCGTCACCCGCCGACATCACGCGCATCGAAACCGTCATCCGGCCCGCCCTCTCTGCCTGCTCACGAGGTGAGCAGCGGCCCGCCGAAGGCGGGCTCAACCTCGATCTGCAAGAGGCGTGGTGGCTCTGAGGGAGGCGGAGACGAAGGCTCCGTCAGAGGCCGGGCGCGGCGCGGTCAGCGAGGCACGGGAGGCACGGGAGGCGCGGGAGGCGCGGCGAGCACCTGGCAGATAACCAGCCCGGTCAGCGCTCGCAGAGGCAGCGACCGGGGATCACCGATCTGCCGGAGTCCTCATGCCGAACGCCAGCGACGAACCGGGCGACCGCCGCCTGCGGGTCGGGTCGCTGTTCTCCGGCTACGGCGGACTCGACCTCGCTGTCGAGGAGGTGTTCGACGCCCGCACGATCTGGTTCTCCGAGATCAACGAGCCCGTCGCCCGCGTCTTCGCCCACCACTGGCCCGACGCCCCCAACCTCGGCGACATCACCACCATCGACTGGAACACTGAAACCCGGGGCGCTTCAGAGGGAGTCCTCGGTGCACAGCGGCCAGGTCGGGCAGCCCAGCCCGGATGCGGTAAGCCTGACCGCCCCGCCGGTCGCGACGATCAGGATGTTCGCGGCCAGGGAGAGCTTCGCCCACACGAGCGGTCGGGCACGGACCCATTCCCACAGCCGCGCCCGCCAACCATCGCCCCGCCCGGCGACGTGGGGCGTGTCGAGGGGGCGGGTTTCAGGCACGGCGGTAGCGGCGTGCGCGGATGAACGAGGTCACCCCGAGAACCAGGTAGACCAGCAGCGCGACGAAGGTCAGGGTGCTGGCGATGACCGCTATAGGGCGCTCTGCGGTGCCCCCGAGGAGCTCCCCGAGCTTGAGGACGTTCATGAGCGTGCCGGCCAGGCCGACGAGCGCGACTGCCAGCGCCGCATGGATCGCGTGCCGGTGCGCCGCCTCTTTCCGGGAGATGAGTCCGGCGATCACCAGCAGGATGCCGAGGGCTGCGGGGATCAGCGCGGTGAGGCTGGATGCCCCCGACGCGATGTAGGCGACTATCCCGATCACAGTCACGACTGCCCCGGTCCCGATCGTCCACTTCGTCATGCTGTCGTTCCTCTCCACACACGGTTACTGTACCATTTAGTATAGTCTAGTGGTTGGTGAGGTACGGCGTCGATACGGAGGAGGCGGCACGGTGGTGAGGCCGAGTAAGAAGTCTGCGATCGTCGAGGCGGCGATGCGGGTCGCTGAGGAGCAGGGGCTGTCTGCGGTGACGATCGACGCTGTCGCCGAGCAGGCGGGCATCACCAAGGGGGGCCTGCTGTATCACTTCCCGAGCCGGACGGCACTGCTGAGTGGGGTGTATGAGCAGTTGGCGGCCGACTGGGAGAAGGAGATGGTCTCAGCCGCCGGGAAACCCGCTTCTGAGGCGACCCGTGCTGAGCGGTTGGCGGCGTATGTGCGGGTCGCCCGGTCGATGACCCGCGCGGAACTGGTGTTCATGGCTGACGGCGCCGCGCACCGTGACCTCTTCGCACCCTGTGCGGAAGTGGCCGCGCGGTGGACGACCCCGCTCCCTCAGCCCGGCGTGGACGACAGGTATCCGCGGGAGGAGCTGCGGATGCTGACCGCACGGATGGCCGCCGACGGGCTGTGGAGCTACGAAGCCCTCACCGGGGAGCCCATCCCGCAGGCTCTGCGGGTGCAGCTCCTGGAACACATCGCCGCCTCCCTGGACACCACCAGCACGGACTCTGCGCGATGAACACAAGAATCTATGGCAACCGGCCGGGCGCAATGATCGAAAGAACTCCTGACACAAGAAGGCATCCCCGCACATGAACACTGTGAACACTCAAGCGTCATCGCTGTCATCGCGGCGGTGGGTGCTGCTGGTGACTGTCGCGTTCGGCCTGTTGCTGATCACGCTCGACAACTCGATCCTCTACACCGCCCTGCCCACCCTGACGGTGGACCTGGGCGCGTCGGCCTCCCAAGGCCTGTGGATCATCAACGCCTACCCGCTGGTGATGGCGGGCCTGCTGCTGGGGTCGGGAACCTTGGGTGACCGGTTCGGGCATCGCCGTCTCTTCCTGGTCGGTCTCACGCTCTTCGGGGCGGCGTCGCTGGTGGCCGCGTTCTCCCCGACACCGGAGGTCCTGATCGGTGCGCGTGCGCTCCTCGCGGTGGGGGCGGCGTGCATGATGCCCGCCACTCTCGCGCTGATCCGGCTCGGGTTCGATGACGTGCGGGAGCGGAACATCGCGATCGCGATCTGGGGCAGCATCTCCGTGGTCGGCGCCGCGCTCGGACCCATCGTCGGGGGTGCACTGTTGGAGCGGTTCTGGTGGGGGTCGGTGTTCCTCATCAACATCCCCGTCGTGATCGCAGCCCTCATCCTCACCCCGCTCGTCGTCCCTGCAGGAACCCGGGACCGGGCGAAGAAGTGGGATGCGATCTCCTCCCTCTACGCCCTCCTCACCCTCACCGGCGCGGTCCTCGCGATCAAAGAAGCCGCCCACACCCCGCAGAACTGGGCGATCGTCGCAGGCGCCACGGTCGTCGCGGCCATCGGCGGTGTCCTGTTCACCAGACGCCAGCTCCGCTCGAACGATCCGCTGCTGGACTTCGGGGTGTTCCGCAACCGCGCGTTCAGCGCCGGGATCATCACCGCAGCGACCGCAATGTTCGCCATCGGCGGCATCCAACTGGTCACCACGCAACGCTTCCAACTCGTCGACGGGTTCACCCCACTCCAAGCAGGACTCCTCGTGGCCGCTGTCGCGATCGGGGCTCTGCCCACCGGGATTCTCGGCGGCGCGTTCCTGCACAGGCTCGGGCTGCGCATCATCATCAGCGGAGGCTTCACCCTCGCCACAATCGGCATGATCATCACCCTCATCGGAGTGCAGACCGCGTTCCCGGTATTCGTGGCCGGGCTCGCCGTCACCGGCGCCGGATTGGGGGCCACGATGTCAGTCGCATCGACCGCGATCGTGGGGAACGTCCCCCCACGCAAGGCCGGTATGGCAGCCTCGGTCGAGGAAGTGTCCTACGAGTTCGGCAGCCTCATCGCCGTCGCCGTCCTCGGCAGCCTCCTCTCCCTCTTCTACACCTCCCGCATCCACCTCCCCCAGGGCGCCCCTGCCGAAGCCGCCGACAGCATCGCCACCGCCCGCGACCTCGCCAGCGACCATCCGGGCCTGCTCGACGCCGCCGCTATCGCGTTCAACAGCGGCTACACGACCATCATGATCATCATCGCCGTCGTGATCGCCGCAGGCGTCATCACCACCGGGTGGCTGCTCCGACAGTACGGACCCGGCAGCACCGCCTCCGCCTACGAAGACAACACCCACTAAGCCTCGCGCTAAGAGGATCACGACCTATGGATTGTCACCACCGCAACCACGCCGCGGAGCATCAATGACACACACGCCCTCACGAAACGAACGCTTCTTCCGACTCGCCTTCCGCACCACCGCGCTCATCGAAGGCATCAGCTGGCTCGGCATGCTCACCGCCCTCGCTATCAAATACCCCCTCCACGGCAGCCCCCTACCCGTCACCATCTGGGGGGTGGGTGCACGGAATCGCATGGATCGCCTTCGTCCTCGCCTGCGTCGCCGCCGCCATCCGCTTCCGCTGGACCTGGTGGGCACTCCCCACCGGCATCATCGCCTCGATGCTCCCGTTCCTCACCGTCCCCTTCGACCTCTGGATGGAAAGAACCGGGCGACTCTCGACAGCGAACCGACCTGCCAACCACGTACAAACAACGGCTCCTCACCCCCTCACCAAGGAAGAGGCATCAAAAGACGTTTCTACGAAATGATATCAACCGCATTCAATAGAGTCTTAAGAAAGGACTCCCTGCGCTGATAGCGGCTGTTGCCATGTCACCCGCACATAGGAACAACGCGCGAGAACTGTGAGAGCAAGCGACTACCGCGATCCACATGAAGGGTCGTCTACGAGACCAGACAACCCCGGCACGAGGTTAATCAATCGCGGCGCACGGCTTCTGACGGCGATCGAAATCTCCCGCAGCGCAATGACCAGGCGAGTGATTCCTGCGGAGATAAAGATCCTGCACATTCTTGAGGGCGCAGCTGAAATCTCGACGGCACAGGGCCGGTACCTTCTCATGCCTGGCATGGCCTTGGCTCTAGGAGCTGGTGAATGGTGCCAGATGCGTCCGAGGCAATACGTCCGACTCTGGGCGGTGTACAGCGATGAACGCTTCTTGCGTGAACAGATGGCATGGTTCCTTCCCGACAAGACGCGGCTCCGCGCTGGCGTGCATCCTCACGACTGGGACGGGAGCCCACTCGTTCTGCATCCTGGTGTGTCTACCCTGCGCCGTGTCGAACCGATCTGGCGGCAGCTGAGCGTACTCGGCAACGGCACGAAGTCACCGGAGGTGGTGGCAGTACGTACCGTAGAACTGTTCGCCGGTTGGGTAGGCCTTGTGACTCCCGCGTTCCTCGCGCCGGATGCGGCCGCCAACTCAGATGGTACTGAGTTGAGCCAGGCAGGCGGGCTACTCATGTCGATCTCCTTGGCCGGACACGTGGGACGTGCAGTGCAGCTTCTGCGTGACCGCATGGCTGAGTCGTGGACGACTACGGCCCTCGCGCGTTCCGTCGCCGTCTCCCGTACTCACTTAACCCGCCTGTTCGTTGCCTGTACCGGCTTTCCACCGATGCGTTACCTCACGGAGATACGGCTGACAGAGTTCACCCGGCTCATTGATGAGACTGACTGGACTGTGGCACGTGCTGCGGGCGCAGTCGGCTGGCGCGATCCCCGGGTCGCCTCACGCTGGTTCTCCCGCCGCTACGGCATCACGCCATCGCAGTACCGCGCCAGCGGGCGTCCCGAAGGACGCCAAGCAAACCCTCCGCACTCACCGGCAGGCTGACTCGTCAACCCCCTCGACTCGCCGTATGTCGCGTACTTCTCGTCGTGTGAACCCTGAGCACTTGAAGGACTTCGACTCTACGCCGCACCGCAGGTAAACCGGATGAGACACGTCGGGTTCATCGTGGAGCCTGGCGGTCGCCACGCTCTGTTCCGTCCGTCTCGTTCCTGATCTCCCCGGCGCACCTAATGGTCGCAGGGGTCACCGGCTTGTGCCGTTGGCCTTGCCGGGAGGAGGTCACAGGTGGCGACGGACGAGGAGGCACGGGCTACGCGCGACGCGAAGCTCGAACAGCTCCATGAGCGGTTGACGGCTGCGGTCGACCTGCTTGTGTCGGGTGAGGATTGGAAGCGTGCGCTGGAGTTCGCTGCTCGGTTCCGGGCGCGCTCGTTCCGCAACACGCTGCTGATCCTCGCCCAGCATCTCGATGCTTACGAGCAGGGTCGTGTCGCGTCGCCGGAGCCGTCCTATGTCGCGGGCTATAAGCAGTGGCAGTCGCTGGGTCGGCAGGTGGAGCGGGGTCAGGCGGGGTATGTGATCTTCGCGCCGGTGACGGGTCGGTTCGCGTCGAGTAATCCGGCTGATTCTGAGTCGTGGCGGCGGCTGGGCCGGTTCGAGAAGCCGAAGCCCGGCGAGGTGGTGCGTTCCCGGATGGTCGGCGCGAAGCCCGCCTACGTCTGGGATGTGTCGCAGACCAGCGGTGATCCCGTGCCCGAGCGCCCTGCCCCGACGCTCCTGGAAGGCGAGGCGCCCGACGGGCTGTGGGCAGGGCTTGCCTCCTTGGTGGAGGCCGAAGGGTTCACGGTGACGCGCGTCGCGGATGAGCGGGAGATTCGTGGCGCGAACGGTGTCACGGACTACACGAACCGCACGGTGGCGGTGCGGTCGAACATGGACGACGCCGCGCAGGTGAAGACACTCGCGCACGAACTCGCACATGTGAAGCTCCACGGCCCCGACAACCCGGATGCGACCGGGCATCGCGGGATCGGTGAAGTCGAGGCGGAGTCGGTGGCGCTGATGATCGGTGCCGCGCACGGCATGGACACCACCGCCTACACGATCTCGTATATCTCCGGGTGGGCGGGTACGGTCAAGGACAAGGACCCGGCCGAGGTCGTGCAGGCCACCGGTGAACGCGTCCGCAAGACCGCCGGGGCGATCCTCGATGCCCTCGACACCGTCCAGGTCGGCACGGGCGACCCACCCGGCCTGACCCGTGAGTCCGCCACCCCGTCGCGAGGGGCCGGGGCGGAGCGAACAGTTCCGGCACTGGTCGAGCCAGCGCGTTCCTCGCGTGCGGCGGATGCCGTGGTGAGGGGGCTGTGATGAGCGTCGCCAGCGTCCTTGCCTCCCTCAGCGGGCTCCCGCTTCCGCAAGCCGCCGCGCGGCTCGCGGCGGCGGGGGTGCCGGTGTTCCCGTGCGTGCCGGGCGAGAAGCGTCCGCTCACCCGGCATGGGTTCCATGAGGCGAGCGTTGACCTGGCGCAGGTTGTGGCGTGGTGGCATCGCTGGCCGTCCGCGAACATCGGCGTCCCCACCGGCACCGCGTCTGGGGTCGATGTCGTGGATGTGGACCGCAAGCCGGACGGGAACGGGTTCGACGCCTTCGGTCGTGCCCGCCGGGCGGGGCTCGTGGAGGGGTGGGTGGCGGTGGTGCGCACGCCGTCCGGTGGTGCGCATTTCTACTACCCGGCCGACCCCGGCCGGTCGCAGCCGTCGTGGCAGGCGGCCGCGGCACGTGTCGACTTCCGTGGCACCGGCGGGTACGTCATCGTCCCTCCCTCCGCCGTCATGACCGTCCACGGCCCGGCCGGGTACTCGCTCACCGCGCACGGTAACCGGGAGCCGCGCCCGGTGGATGCGGCGGCGCTGCGGGACTTCCTCGATCCGCGTCCCGAGCCCGTCGTGCATCGGGCGCGGGGCCCTGTTCGTTCGGAGGACGCGAAGCGGCTGGCCGACTGGGTGGGCATGCGCGCGGAGGGCGAACGCAACCGTGGCCTGTTCTGGGCCTCCTGCCGCCTCGCGGAGGCGGGGTTGTCTCTGCCGGAGATGGTCGATGCGCTCGCCCCGGCGGGTGAGCGGGTCGGGTTGCCGCCGCGGGAGGTCGTCACGACGATCCGCTCCGCCTACCGCGCCACCCACGTCCAACCCGCACCATCCAGCGTGGTACGGGACGATGATCTGCGGCGCGTGCCGCGTCTTGCAGGGCAGGTGCTCTCATGAACCCGCAGGCGCCGGCACCTGTGCGGTCGCGGGGTGGCCGGGTGGCGGTGGCGACGGCGGTCGCCGGGACGGTGTTCATCGCTGCAGGTGCGTTCTGGCTCTCCTTCACCGCTCTGGCGGACCTTGCCCGCCGCTCCGGGATCGATGCGGGGCAGGCGTGGGCGTGGCCGCTGATCGTGGACGGGATCATCGTCGTCGCAACCGTTGCCGTCGTCGCGCTCGCTCGGCAGCGGTCGGCTTGGTATCCGTGGGTGCTGCTCGCTGCGGGTGCGCTGGTGTCGGTGACGGCGAACGCGATCCATGCCGTCGTCGCCGCCGATGCCGATGTGCCCGGGGTGCTGGCGGCGTCGGTGGCGGCGGTGCCGCCGCTGGTGCTGCTTGCGATCACGCACCTCACCGTCATCCTCACCCGACCGGCCTCCGAGGCCGCCAAGCCACATCTCGCCGACGAGGACGAGCCGACGCCGGAGAGCGGTCTGTCCGAGCTGCAGGCCGTTATTCCCACACCGGGGTCGGAGCAGACGCCCGCGCGGGAGGTGGCGGGGCGGTTGCGAGATGAGGAGGGCTGGTCGAACAAAGCGATCGCCCGGCACCTCGGCGTGCACCCCTCCACCGTGGGCCGCTGGTTCGCACGCCCCGAACTCACCACCCGTGACGAACAGGAGACGCCATGAACGACGACCAGCACACGTACGTCGAGCCCACCGCTACGGCGCTGCACGAGCGAGACCATGACCGTGCTGAGGAGACGCCGCGTGAAAGCGAGGCGTCGGCGCTGGCCCGGCACCGCGACCCGTCACTGGCCAAAGACTCGACGGCGAAGGACGCGGCGACGAGAGCGCGTGCTGGTGTGGAGTGGGTGCGTCCGACTGATCTGATGGCGTCGCGTTCGGCGCGGATAGTGGGGCGGGGTATCGATTTTCAGGCCGAGCTCGCCCGCCGCGCCCGCCGGGTACCTGGTCAGGCGTATCGGGCGACCCGTGACGGGGCACGGTCGGGTGCGCGGTTCGTGAGCGAGCGGGCACGGAAGCTGCCGCCGGTGACCGCGTTCGGTCGTGGTGGCGGGGAGCGGTTCTCATGGGTGTCGCGCTCCGGGATCGGGCTCGGGTAACCGCCATGCACGCCCCCAGCCAACGTCTGAGCGCGCCTGCTGGGGAGCGTGTGCGCACCTGCCTGTCAGGAGGTGCTCCCATGCAGACTGCATCAGACCGTGACAGGCGGAATCGTTTCGAGGACTCCGAGGCGCTGCGCGCCCTGCTGAATCGGCTCCATCAGGCGGGGCGTGGGGCGTGGCAGCGTGACCCGGAGGCGGCGGCGCTGATGGAGCACGCCGCGAACAAGTACGCCGCTCTCGCCCGCAAGCACGGCCTCGACCCGTGGGAGGCGGCTTCGGCGGCGTTCGAGGCGATGCGGGGAACTGCGACGCGGCGGGCGGATGACCCGTGGGCGGTGGTGACGCGGGCGGTGCAGGTGACCTGCACCGCCGAGGAACGCGGCAACGGACTGCTGTGCTCCGTGCATCAGGCCCGTCGCCCGAAGTATTCGGTGTTCCACGACGCCGAACGATTCAGCGACCGCGAGAACCCCCTGCCCGACTACCACCCCGCGTTCTGCTTCGACCCCTTCACCGACCCCGACGAGGACCCGGACGATGAGCGTCCGGTGCGGGAGCGGGCGATGAACGTCACCGCCGCCGTCGAGGACACGATCGCGTTCCTCTCGTGGGTCGGCTGGGAACCCTCGACAGCCCGGGCTGCGGTCGAGTACATCACCACCAGGTTGGCGGGGTCGCCGTCGCGGGCGTCGGCGTTCGAGGTGCTGCGCCGTGACCGGCAGGCCCGCGCCCTCCTGGACCTGCCGGGTGCGTCGTGGACGGCGCTGCTGCGGATCGTGCTCGGCACCCCCGACCCGACCCTCGCGCATACGAACGCTGGGCGCGGGTTGCTCGTGCGGCTCCTGATCGGCCAACCCCTGCGCGCACTCCTCACCGACGACGACCTCGTGATCACTGCCGGGCTCGCCGCCCCGCGCCTGGCAGGGGGCGAGGAGTCATGAGCACGGTGCCGGCGGGCCACATCGAGCTGGAGCGCGCGGTCGACTCCATCATCGTCGGCCGCCGGCACCGGCAAGACCACGGCGACCTTGCCCCGTTGGTGGAGTCGATCCGCCGCAACGGGCTCTTGCAGCCCATCACGATCACCCTCGACGGGCACCTGATCTGCGGCGCGCGGCGCCTCGCGGCGCTGAAACTCCTGGGCATCAAGACCGTCAACGTCTGGGTACGGTCCGGGATCTCCGACCGGCTCGGGCAACTCCTCGCCGAACAAGACGAGAACGTCCTGCACAAGCCGCTCACCCAGCTCGAAGCCGCAGCCCTCTACCGCGAACTCAAGACCCTGCTCGCCGAAGACGCCGCCCGCCGCCAGGAGGCCACCCGGTTCCAGACGACCGCAGACGACGCAGAAGACGGTGGTGCCAATTTGGCACCACCGCAGTTCGAGCAAGGCAAGGCTCGCGCTCAGGCTGCGCGGATGGTGACTGGCCGCGCGTCCTATACGACGTTGGAGCGCATCGGCCGGTTGGAGGACCTGGCCGCGGACGAGTCGCAGCCGGAACCGGTACGGGCGCGTGCGGCAGAGGAGGTCGAGCGGATCAAGGCAGGTGGGAGCGTCTATCCCTCGCACCTGCGCGTGAATGCCGAGCTGTCGCTGGCGGAGCTCAACCAGCTCGCCGCGGATCCCGCCCAGTCCGTCGAGGTGCGCGAACGAGCACGGGTCGAGGCGGATGCGGTGCGTGCGGCGGAGCAGGAGGCGAGGGCGGCGGAGTTGGAGCAGCTGGCAAAGGCCGCGCTCGCCCGCGTCAAAGCAGCCAAGGCCTCCGGGGAGAAGAAGCCAGCGCGGCCCGCGCTGACGGCGGTGAACACCGGGGAGCCGGTGCCGTTCCCGCTGACCGCGTTCCTGGCCACCTGGGACGACATGGCCGAATGGTGGACCCACTACGACCCCGCCGACGTCGGCCCAGCCCTCACCGCTGAACAGTGGGCACGGTTCGAGGAGACCATCGCCGGGACCATCGCGTTCACCGACGCCGCACGCGCGGCACGGCAAGACAGGGCCGAGCACATCGCCTGAACCGCGGGGCGGGTGCGGTGGTGCGCACCTTCCTGGCAACCACGCATCCGTTGTTGCCGTCCGGGAAGGACCCGTGCTCATGGACCCCGCCACGTCTGATGACCGTCGCCGTCGTCGCCTGCTGATCGCCGCCACCGCTGGCGGCCTCGCTCTGCTCTTGCTCGTCGGAGTCGGCATCTACGGCCTCGTCCGCGGCCCCGCCGCCCCGTCGGCCTCGACGCCGAACGAACGACCTTCCACCGCCGCGCCCGTGACACCGGCCCCGACCTCGGTCGCAGAGCTGGAGCCGCTGGACCAGCACCTTGGGCCGGAAGCGTTCGCCCAAGCGGTCGCTGAGGCGCTGTTCACCTGGGACACCACGACCGGGCACATGCCATCGGACTATGCGCAGGTGCTCGCGGATGCCGCGCACGGCAGCGAGGCCGACGCCTTCGTCGGTGACGTCCGCGCCTACATCCCGACGAACGATGCGTGGGCGCAGCTGCGCACCTACGCGACTCGGCAGTGGCTGACCCTCGACGAGGTGTTCGTCCCGGAGGCGTGGGAGACCGCCGTCGAGCAGGCAGCCCCCGGTCAGATACCTGATGGTGCGGTCGCGTACACCATCTCGGGGACACGGCACCGGGAAGGCATCTGGGGCACCGACCCCGTCGAGGCATCCCGCCCGGTCTCCTTCACTGTGTTCCTCGTCTGCACCCCGCCCAATCCCGGTCGCGGCACCGGGTCGGGGTTGTGTGAGGTGCTGCGGCTCTCACAGCTCGACAACCCTCTCCGCTGAGCCGAGGCCGTGATGAAGAAGCTCGCGCTCCTCGCCCTCACCTTGCTGCTCCTGGGGCCGTCCACGATCCTGCTGGGCGTCGCCACGCTCGGCGGAACACCTGCGACCGCCGCCGTCTGCACGCCCGGCTCGTTGGCGGTCGGCCCGATCCCGGACTCGCTGACCGCGACGACCCGCAACGGGGAGACGGTCACGCTGAACCGGCAACAGCTCACCCACGCCGCGACGATCATCACGGTCGGCGGGCAGACAGCCGGCGTCGGACGTGAAGGGGTGCTGATCGCGCTGATGGCTGCGCTGACCGAGTCGACCCTGCGGATGCTCGCCAACACGAGCGCCTATCCCGAGTCGGCGGAGTACCCCAACGACGGCGAGGGTTCGGATCACGACTCGCTCGGGCTGTTTCAGATGCGCCCGGTCAGCGGGTGGGGCACAGTCGCGGAGCTCATGGACCCCAGCTACCAGGCGAGAGCCTTCTACGGTGGCCCCACGGGCCCGAACTACCCATCGCCGCGGGGCCTGCTCGACATCGCCGGCTGGCAGCAGCTCGACCCCGGCGAAGCAGCCCAAGCCGTCGAGGTCAGCGCCTACCCGGACCGGTATCAGAACTACCAGCCGGTCGCCGAAGCGATCCTCACCGCCCTGACCCGTCCCGTGTCCTCCGGCAACGATGGCGGGGACGAGACGCCCGTCGTGCCCGAGACGACGCGCATCGTGTTCCCGCTGCCGGAGGGGACCTGGGCGCGGACGAGCCCGTTCGGATGGCGTAACGACCCGATCACCGGCGAACGCCGCTTCCACGCAGGCAGCGACTTCGCCGCCCCCGACGGCACCCCCATCTACGCCGTCGCGGACGGCATCGTCGTGCGAGCCGGATACACCGACGCAGGAGGCGGGGTCATCGTCATCGAGCACACCGTCCGGGGCGAGCGGGTCGCGTCGATGTACGTGCACATGTGGGCGCACGGCATCCATGTCGCAGAAGGCGACACCGTGACCGCCGGGCAGCGCATCGGAGACGTCGGCTCCTCGGGACACTCCACCGGCCCTCACCTGCACCTGCAAATCCACCCCGGCGGCGCAGACGCCGACCCGGTGAACTCCGACGCCTGGCTCACCGACCACGGCGCCGCTGAATCCGGCGCGAGCACGGCACCAAACGCAGGTTGCGCTCCGGGGCCGAACATCGCCGCGCCAACACCGTACACAGGTACCGATCCTGACGAGCTTCGGGACGATCCGACGAGCGGCGGCCAGATCACTGCCCGCATGGAGCACCTGCTCACACAGACCCGGGCCGCGTTTCCCGACTCCGGCTGGGCCTGCTGGTCACCGCGACCCGGCACCTCGTCGGAACACCCGCTCGGCAGAGCGTGCGATGTGACCTTCGGGAACACCATCGGAACGGCCGCGACCGGCGCCGCCCTCGACACGGGGTGGGCGATGACGAACTGGCTGCAGGCCAACGCCGCCGCCCTCGGAGTCGAGTATCTCATCTGGCAAGGCAAGATCTGGTCGCTCGCTCGCGCCGACGAGGGCTGGCGGCCCTACAACGGCGGGGGCATGCACGACCCCTCGGACATCACAGGCGGGCACTACGACCACCTGCACATCACCGTCCGAGAAGGACGATGACCATGGATGTGTTCCCCGACTTCGGCGGCGTCGGCGGCGCCGCCGACCTCCGCGCCATCGTTGGCGCGCTGCTCATGTTCGTGCTCGTCACCGCCGTGCTCATGCTCATCGTCTGCGCCATCATCTGGGCGATCGCGTCATCCAGCGGCAACTATCAGGCGGCGACCAAGGCTCGCACGGGTCTGTTCGTCGCGGTCGGCGCCGCCGCTCTCGCCGGGGCCGGCGTCGCGTGGCTCAACTTCCTGCTGGACGTCGGCACCCAACTCTGACTACCTCCGCCGCCGCTGGGATCGCGGGGTGCACCTGACGGACGAGAACCCCTTCTCGTCAATAGTCAGGAGCACCCCGTGATCGACATCGACCCCAACTCATCCGGTCTTCCCGGCATCGAGCAACTGCGCATCATCGTCGGCGCCGTCATGACCGTCGGCCTCATCCTCTCCGTCCTCGCGCTCATCGTCAGCGCGATCGTGTGGGGCTTCGGCGCCAACTCCTCCAACCCGCACCTCGCGAGCAGGGGCAAGGTCGGCGTTCTCGTGAGCTGCGGGGCGGCGATCATCTGCGGTGCCGCGGTGACGCTGATCAACTTCTTCTGGGGCGTCGGGCAGGCCGTGTGATGACCACCCGACATGACTCCCGGCCGCGGGGGTGGCTGCGGTGAGCGTCTGCGATGTCCCAGTCATCTCCTCCGTCTGCGACGCCGTGGGCGAAGGCACCGCCTCCCTGATCGCCGCCCCGTTCGACTGGCTCGCCCAAGCGATGGCCGGTGCCGCCGCGTGGCTGTTCGAGGCGGTCTGGT
>NZ_DLOD01000008.1:0-62130 GCF_002479565.1 Brevibacterium sp. UBA7493
AGGCGGGTGATGCAGTTCTCGACGGAGTCGACATTGCCGGGCCCGCCGAGGGCTGCGAGCACCTCCTGGGAGATGGTCTGCGGGGATGCGGTCATGACTGCTCCTTCGGGGAGTTCGGGGTGTGGGTGGTGAGGGCTTCACGCAGTACGCCGCCGGCTGCGGCGAGTGCGTCTTCGGCTGCGGGCGCATCGAGGCCTGCGAGGATCATGAGGATGGCGGTCTTGGCCTTCCCGCCGGCGGCCTCGACGGCGGTGGTGACGGTGTCCTGGTCGGCGCCGGTGGCTTCGGTGACGATGCGGTGCACGCGGGTAGTGAGCTTGTGGTTGGTGGCATCGACGTCGACCATGAGGTTGCCGTAGGTCTTGCCCAGCCGGATCATCGTCATCGTCGAGAGCATGTTGAGCACGAGCTTCTGGGCGGTGCCGGCCTTGAGGCGGGTGGAGCCGGCGATGAGCTCAGCGCCGACGACGACCTCGATCGGCACCTCGGCGGCGGCACCCAATGCGGAGTCTGCATTGCAGGAGATCCCTGCGGTGAACGCGCCGGCTTCCCGGGCGGCGGTGACGGCGGCGACCGTGTACGGGGTTGCGCCGGAGGCGGCGATGCCGACGACGGCGTCATCGGGTCCGACTCCCTGGGCTGCGATATCGGCACGGCCTAAGGCGGTGTCGTCTTCTGCGCCTTCGACGGCGGTGATGAGGGCATCCCGGCCGCCGGCGATGAGCCCGATGACAAGACTCGGGTCGGTGCTGAAGGTCGGCGGGCATTCGGAGGCATCGAGCACGCCGAGCCGCCCGGCGGTGCCGGCGCCTGCGTAGATGAGTCGCCCGCCGCGGCGCATCCGCTCGGTGATCCCGTCGACCGCCTGGGCGATCTCGGCCAGGTGCGCGCCGACAGATGGTGCGACGCGGGCGTCTTCGTTGTTCATCACGCCGGCCAGCTCGATCGTGGTGAGCGTGTCGATGTGTGCGAACCGGGAGTCGATCGCCTCGGTCGTGGAGGTGGGGGTGGTCTCGTGGGTCATGAGGGGTCCTTTCGGTGCCGGCGCGGGGCGAGCATCTGGTGGGAGGTGGTGACGGCAGCGCCAGCCTGCTCGGCGCGGCGCTGGTAGACAAGGGCGAAGAGGGAGTCGACGATGAACAGCTGGCCGGACCGTGAGCTCATGGCCGCCGGGCGCATCCCGCTTTCGCGGGCGGCGACAGCGATGAGGACGTGGTCGGCTGCGGTGATCCGCGAGCGCGGGCGCACGGTGATCGCCACGGTGGGGATGCCGGCGGCCCGGGCGGCGTCGAGGGGTTCGAGGATGTCGGCGGTCTCACCGGAGGCGCTGATGACGATGAGCAGGTCGACCGGCTCCATGACCGCTGCGGCAGTGAGCGCGTGGTGGCCTTCGGTGATCGGCTGGCTGATGATGCCGATGCGCTCGAGCTTGGCTGACAGGTCGCGGGCGACGATACCCGAGGCGCCGATGCCGGTGATGACGACACGCCGGGCCGTGCAGATCGCGTCCGCCGAGGCGGTCAGCGCTGCGATGTCGAGGGCGGCTGCGGAGTCGGCCAGCGCCTGCTGCTCTTCGGCCAGCAGCTTGGCCACGACCTCGGCCGGGGCGTCGTCGAGTTCGATGTCGGCCGGCAGCCGGCCGGTGCCAGCCGGGCCTGCCGCTGCGGTCTGCACCGCGGTCGAGGCGGCGAGCAGGGCCCGGAATTCGCGGTAGCCGGTGCAGCCGATCGCTTGGGCGAGCCGGGTGACCGAGGCGTCGCTGGTGTCGGTGTGGGCGGCCAGCTGCCGCATCGTCATCGGCACGATCGCCTGCGGGTCAGCAAGCACCGCCCGGCCCACCTGTGCCGGGCCGCGGCTCAGCGTCGGCACGAGCGAGCGCAGGCTTGCGAGCAGCGCCTCCGGGGCGGGCGGCTGGCTCTGCCCCGGCTTTGAGGAGTTTTTCTCCACATAATTCGGCATAGACTGAAGTTTTCCACCTGACCTATGCTGTGTCAAAAGTCACAGCTTCATTCCATCGCCTCGGCTTCCACTGCAGCAGGCTTCGCGGCCTCTAGGATGAGCGGGGCAGCCAGCAGGCGCACCTGTCGGATGCGAGAGCAGAAGGAGACAGACATATGCGAGGCATCGGAGCCAGTGAGGGCTGCGCCCTCGGGCCGGTCCACCACGTCGATCGCAGCATCGCCGAACCAGCGGCAGACCCGCGGCCATCCGAATCCGACCCCACAGCGGAGGTCACCCGCTTCACCGAAGCCGCCGACGCCGTGACGACAGCCCTCGAGACCGCCGCCTCGAACGCCTCGGGCGAGGCTGCCGAGATCCTCTCGGCCACCGCCCAGATGGCCTCCGACCCCGCCTTGGCCGAATCGGCCAGCAGGCTCATCCGGGATGAGAACCTCACAGCCGAGCGCGCCGCCTGGGTGGCAGCCGGTCAGCTGCGCGAGAAGCTCGAGAGCCTCGGCGGCTACCTCGGGGAGCGCGCGGCCGATGTTGCCGATGTCCGCGACCGGATCATCGCCTCGCTGCGCGGTGAGGAGAGCAGCTTCGAGTCTCCCGATGAGCCGTTCGTGCTCGTCGCCGAGTCCCTCTCCCCTGCCGATACCGCCGACCTTGACACCGCACTCGTCCTCGCCCTCGTCACCGTGCAGGGTGGGCCGCAGTCCCATTCGGCGATCCTCGCTCGTGCGCTCGGCATCCCCGCCGTCGTCGGCACCGACCCTGCCATTACCCAGATCGCTGCCGGCACCGAGGTGTTCGTCGACGGCACCGAGGGCACCATCAGCACCGAACCCGGAGATGAGGAGAAGGACCGGGCCGCGCAGTGGCAGGCAAACCGCGAGCAGGCTGCCGCGTTCTCCGGCCGCGGTGAGCTGGCCTGCGGTCACCGGGTGCAGCTGCTGGCCAACATCGGCTCAGCGGCCGACGCCGAGACCGCCGCGAAGGCCGGTGCGGAGGGGGTCGGGCTACTGCGCACCGAGTTCCTCTTCCTCGACCGGGCCGATGAGCCCAGTGTGGACGAGCAGGCCGAGGTGTATGCCGCGATCTTCGCTCACTTCGCCGGCAAGCCGGTTGTCATCCGCACGCTCGATGCCGGTTCGGACAAGCCGATGCCCTTCATCACCGCAGCCCAGCGCAGCGAGGACAGCCAGGTGAGCGAACCGAACCCGGCGCTCGGGATGCGCGGCTTCCGCACCCACTCCTTCGCCCCGGCCGTGCTCGAACGCCAGCTGCAGGCCATCGCCCAGGCCGCCCAGCAGTCCGAGGCCGAGGTGAAGGTCATGGCCCCGATGATCACGACCGCAGACGAGGCCGCCGAGTTCGCATCGCTTGTCACTGCAGCCGGGCTGGAGACCGCCGGGATCATGGTCGAGACTCCGGCTGCGGCCCTGTGCGCGGCTGCGACGCTGGCGCCGGTGGCCTTCGCCTCGATCGGCACGAACGACCTGACCCAGTACACACTGGCCTTCGACCGTGAGCTGCCCGATTACGGTGGACTGCAGTCCTCTGGGCATCCGGCCGTGCTCAGCCTCATCGGCGCGACCGTCCGCGGCGCCGAACAGGCAGACGCGCAGACCGGTGACGGAAAGCAGCGCACCGTCGGGGTGTGCGGTGAGGCCGCAGCCGATCCGCGGCTGGCCGTCATCCTCGCAGGACTCGGCGTCACCTCGCTGTCGATGTCGGCCCCAGCGCTGGGCCGGGTCGCGGCGAAACTCGCCGAAGTCACCCTCGCCGAAGCACGTGAAACCGCCGCCGAAGCGCTGAGCGGCTCGGTTGTGACCGCCGCCGTCACCGCCCAGGACTCCCCTGCCGACGACACGGCTGATGCCGAGGCGCCCACCGCCTCTGGCGCGGGAGAGACCGACGTGCGCCGCACGATCGAGGTGACCGCACCGACCGGGCTGCACGCCCGCCCGGCCGCAGTGCTCGCCAAGGCGCTCAAAGCACTCGACGCGAGCGTGCAGATCACACACGCCGGCAGCGGCAACACCGCCGACGGCGGCAGCGTCATGGAGATGATGGCTCTCGGCGCCGACCCCGGCGACACGATCGACGTCCACGCCACCGGACCGGCAGCAGGCGAGGCAGTCGAGGCCGTCGAGGCCGCGGCCACCGGAGACACATGAGCCGGTGCTGAGATCTCAGCACCGGCTCACGGAAGGGAACAGACAGTGATCAGGGAAGCAGGTCCTTGATGTCGTCGACGAGGATGTCGGCCTCAGGACCGACGACGACCTGGACGATCTCGCCCTGGGAGACGACGCCGAAGGCGCCGGCGGCCTTGAGTGCGGCCTCGTCGACCTGGCTGCCGTCGGTGATCTCGACGCGCAGGCGCGTGATGCAGGCCTCGATGTCCTCAATGTTGTCTGCGCCGCCGAGCCCGGCGACAATCTGCTCCGCCTTGTCCATCTGTGACTCCTCTGTCGTAGGTGTGCGTGCCCCGGAGCGGGATCCGCCCGGGTCTCGTGTGCACCAGTCTACGGCCGTTGACGTCAGCGGCGGCGCAGCCGCGCAGCCCAGACCCACCGGTTCGCACAACCCGCGTTCCGCCGCACCCGGCGGGCGCCCACCTTGAAGGGAAGGACAGCGATGTCTACCGAAACAGCCTCCGGCGCAGGCAAGAAGAAGCGCCACATACCCGGGTTCGCGCAGCTCCAGCGCGTCGGCCGCTCGCTCATGCTGCCGATCGCCGTGCTGCCTGCTGCCGCCCTGCTCATGCGTTTCGGCCAGCCCGATATGCTCGGTGCCGACGGTCTGGCGCAGTACGCGTCGTGGCTGCAGCCGGTCGCCGAGGTGTTCGCTGCCGCCGGCAGCGCCCTGTTCGACAACCTGGCGCTCATCTTCGCCGTCGGTGTGGCGATCGGGTTCGCGAAGAGGGCCGACGGATCGACGGCACTGGCCGGCGTGGTCGGCTACCTTGTCCTCACCAATGTCTTCAAGGCCCTGGCCCCGTACTTCGGCTCCGATGGCGGGGACGGTCAGAAGGTCATCAACTACGGTGTGCTCGCCGGCATCATCATCGGCATCATCGCCGCGGTGCTCTACCAGCGCTACTACCGCATCAAGCTGCCGGACTACCTCGGGTTCTTCGGCGGGCGCCGCTTCGTGCCGATCGTCACCGCGGTGGCCGCGATGGTCACCGGTGTCATCATGGCGATCATCTACCCGATCTTCGACGCACTCATCAACAAGGGCGTCGGCGGATTCCTCATGGAGCACGGCTCGAACCCGGCCACCGGGTTCATCTTCGGCACCATCAACCGTCTGCTCATCCCGTTCGGCCTGCACCACCTGCTCAACAACCTGCCGTGGTTCCAGCTCGGATCGTGCAAGAACGCCGCCGGTGAGACGCTGCACGGCGACATCACCTGCTTCTACAGTGGTGTCGACGGGACAGCTGACTGGACCGGTTCGTTCATGACCGGGTTCTTCCCGATCATGATGTTCGCCCTGCCGGCTGCTGCCCTGGCGATCTACCACACCGCGCACAAGTCCCGCCGCAAGCTGGTCGGTGGCATCATGCTGTCGGTTGCCCTGACAGCTTTCGTCACCGGCATCACCGAGCCGCTGGAGTACGCGTTCGCCTACGTGGCGTTCCCGCTCTACGCCGTCCACGCTGTGCTGACCGGCACCTCGCTGGCGCTGGTGAATGCGCTCGGCATCAAATCCGGGTTCGGGTTCTCCGCCGGTGCGATCGACTATCTGCTCAACCTCGGCCGAGCCGCAGAGCTCTCCGGCGGCATCGGCAAGGTGCTGCTGCTCATCGTCATCGGCCTGGTGTATGCCGCGATTTACTACTTCCTGTTCCGCTGGGCGATCATCAAGTTCAACCTGCACACGCCTGGCCGTGAAGAGGAGGGCGACGCCGGTGAGGGCGCTCCCTCGGTCTTCGACGAGGCGCAGGAAGCTGCCGCTGAGTCGACCGGCAAGAAGCGTGCGCAGAAGGAGGGCAGGCAGTAGTCCTTCGTGACTGACTGCGCGTGACCCGCGCGCGTGACCAGTTCTGTGGAGCAGCTCGTCTGAGCTGCTCCACAGTTCTTTTCGGCCGAGGTGCGCACTTGAGCCCGCTCATCTGAGCTGCTGAAGGGAAAGTTTGTAGAGTTGTTCAGATTTCCGACCCTGGAAAACCTGAACACCGCTACAAACCTTTCAGGCCGGGACGAGGCAGCCCGGTATACGAACCTGCAGGCACCCTCAGCCCGCTGCGCGGTTGTGCTTAATCGCGACGTCCAGCCATGCGGCCAGACCCTCTTCACTGTCGATCGCAGCGGCGTCGACTTCAATCCAGCCAGGACCCATCTCACGGTCGGCGCCCATCGTCGCCTGCTGCGCGCCGGGCCGGGTCAGCAGGTCGTCATGCTGTTCGGCGCCCACCCGCACGAGCAGGCCGCCTGACTTGAGCGCACTGACGGCCAGCTTCTCATTGACCATGAACGACCGGCCGCCGAACATCGACACCTCACGCAGCACCGGTTCGTCCGCAAGCAGGCTCCGCAGGCGATCGACGAGAGCTTCTTGTGCAGGGGTCATGACTGGGCCCTTCGGTTCCGACCAGAACAGACATCAGGATATCGGACCGCAGGCAGGTGTCAGGGCATGAGAAGAGCCCCCTGTCAGACTCGAACTGACGACCTTCGCTTTACAAGAGCGGTGCTCTACCAACTGAGCTAAGGAGGCGCGCTCACCGCAGTGAGCCTAAGACAGTGTAGAACATCGGCCTGCCGTCCGCCACGCACGCCCCCACGACTGCGCCCCAATCTTCTCGGCACCAGCCCCACAACCGCACCCGCCAACGACTGACGCCCGCCGGTCACGAATTCCGTGACCGACGGGCGTCTGCCAGCTCAAGCGCTCAGGCGATCAGTTGCCGCCGGCGGCGCGCAGCACCTCAAGCGGGAACTTCTGCGGATCCTGCTCGCGGAAGGACTCGGTCTCCTTGCCGTTGATGAGCACACGCGGGGTGCCGGAGAGTCCGCGCTCGTCGAACGCGGCCTTCGTCTCCTTCTCCACCGACTTCGCGAAAGCCTGCTCGGTGATGCAGCTGCGCACATCCGAGGCATCCGAATCCTCGGGCTCGACCTTCGCGCTGACATCGACGCCGGCGTCTTCGGCGATCTTGATGATCTGGTCATCCTCCATGCCCTCAGCACCTTCCTGCGGCTGCTGAGCGAACATCGCCATGACGAAGTCCGAATATCTCTGTACCTGGCCAGAGTCGGCGACACAGGCAGCAGCGTTGGCCGCACGAGTGGAGTACTTGTTGCCGCCCGAGGCGTTGTCGAGGAACGCGACCGGCGCGTACTGCAGGGCGATCTTGCCCTCCTCGACGAGCTTATTCAGCGTCTTGCCGTGGGTGTCCTCGAAGGCCTTGCAGGCCGGGCACTGGAAGTCGAAGTACACCGTCACGACAGCAGCGTCGGAGCCGAGCGGAGATTCGGCGATCGGCGGCGGCGGGTTCTCGCCGGGCTCCTCGATGCCGGGCGCGGTGTAGGCCTTGAGCTCATCGCCGTCCTTGGCCACGGTCATCGTGCCCTCGGCGTAGTTGCGGGGGCCGGCCACCGGCTGCATGCTCTGGAAGATGAGGAAGCCGACGACGGTGAGGAAGGCGACGACGACGACACCCACCGAGGTGAAGAGGATCGTCTTGGCCTTCTTCTCCCGCCGCGCGTCGTTCTCTGCGATCTGCCGCGCCTTCTCGCGCGCTGCCTGTCGGCGATCGGCGGCCGATGAGTTCTTCGCCATGTTTCCTCACGTGATGTCGGGCGCTGCGCGGGCTTCGGCGCAGGCGCTTACTGGTTCGACAGCTATCTTAGATCCTCGGCCATCCTACGCGGTTCAGCAGTTCTTCAGGGGGATCCGCTCCCGAGGCGGTGGCTGGGTCCTACAGTTCGGAGGCGCGTGGGATGAGCTCGAGTGGGTTGAAGGTCAGCGGCCACCAGGTGACGCCGGCGGTGGAGAGGATGACGCTGACGGCCATGACGAACAGCAGCGCGAGCACCCCGAACATGATCCATTCGCCGGTGCGGTTGCGGGCGATCGAGGTGAGCGCGGCCCGTGAGCCGACGCGCAGGTTCGCCGATCCCGGCCCGAACCACAGCACGAGCGCATAGGACAGCCCGGCTGCCCACAGGGTCCATTCGAAGGACCGGCCAGAGGGCACGATGCCGGCGATGTCGAGGCGCATGAGCACGGCGACTGCGACGAAGGCGATGGCCGGCAGGATCATCGAGAACAGCGAGGTGAACACCGACCGGAACAGCGCACCGGGCAGGCTGGCGATCGAGGACCACACCGATACACCGGAGGGTCCGTCGTTGAACTGCCGCCAGTTGCGCACCTGGGCCATCGACCCGGTCGTGCGGGCGGCGACCTGCCACAGGTAGGAGGCAATGAGCATGATGACCGGCCCGAGCGCTACGAGCGTGACGGCCAGCAGGTTGAGCATGAGCAGCGGCCATGCTCCGCCGAGGCGCGGCGGACGCGGCGGGCCGGGCGCCTGCAGCTGCTGGGGTTGCCAGGGCTGCTCGGCCGGCACCGGGGCGCCGGCATGCTGATAAGGCTCGACCTGCTGGTGCGGCTGGGGCCGCGGGTCGATGCCGAGCGGGCCGTAGGCCGGCGGTGAGCCGACGGCAGCATGCGCCGGGCCCGAGGCGTGCGCCGGCGGGCCCGAGGCATGTGCTGAACCTGAACCAGCTGGCTGGCTGCCCTGCATGCGGCCTTGCTGGCTGCCGTAGGGGGCTGCTCCCCCGTAGATGCTGCCGCCGGGTGTGCCAGACGAGGGCTGGACAGGCTGCGGGCGACCGCCGGGAGCGTTGCCGTGGCGGGGAACCCCGTGCTGGTCGGGGCGGTGGCCGGCGAAGCCGCCGGCCTGGAAGCCCTCCATCGCGCCGGGTTCGCCGCCGAGCTGGTAGGCGCCACCGGGTCCGGTGCGGCCCATCGGGCCGGTCGGCGGGGCCAGTGGATCATAGGCTGCCCCGGCTGCAGCACCGGCAGCGCCTGCCGCACCGACGGCAGGCAGGTCGACCCGGGTGCCGCCAATATCGCCGCGGCCGGGTCCGGCTGCGTGGCGGGGGCTGCCGAGTGCAGGCAACTGCCCAGATTCGATGTCGACGAGGGCGTCGAGGATCATAGCCCCCGATGGCCGCCGTTCAGGTTTGGGGTCGAGGCAGGCCTGCAGCAGCGGCACGAACAGCTCCGGTGCCCCTTCGAGGTTGTGCCGCCCGGTGGCCACGCGTCCGAGCACTGCTTCGAGCGGGCCGGAGCCGTACGGGTTGCGGCCGGTGGCCGCAAACGCCATCGTCGCCGCCCAGCCCCACCAGTCGGTCTTCTCGCTGGCTTCGCGGCCGTCGGCGATCTCGGGGCTGAGATAGCCCGGGGTGCCCATGACGAGGCCGGTGGCGGTGACCTTGACCTCGTCGGCGGCCTGGGCGATACCGAAGTCGATGACCATCGGCTCACCGTCCATGATCATGACGTTGGCCGGTTTGAGGTCGCGGTGGATAACGCCGGCTTCGTGCACGGCGTTGAGCGCATCGAGCAGCGCATGGCCGAAGTGGACGAGCTCATCCTCGGCGAACGGGCCGTTGTCGCGCACATCGTCAGACAGCGTCTGCCCGTCGACGAACTCGGTGATGATGAACGGCTGGGCGGTCTCAAGTTCGGCGTCGAGGACCGCTGCGATCCGCGGATGCTGAATCCGCCTCAGTGTCCGCACCTCACGGGCGAGCCGCTTGCGGGCGGTCTCGTCGTTGGCGATGTGCGCGTGCAACACTTTGACGGCGACCGGGTTGTTCTCAGCATCCACCCCGAGGTGGACGACGCCCATGCCGCCGGAACCGAGTTCATTCAGCAGCCGGTAGCCGCCGAGTTCCTGTACTGCCACTCAACCCAGGTTAGCTGAGGCGGTAGAGTTTCTCATGAGGATCGAGTGCTGATAGGAGTAACGTGATTCACACCTCCGCCCCGTTGGAAGCTCGTTCAACCCTGGTGGCCCCGCCGGAGGATGGGGCCGACTTCATCGTCGTGGCCAACCGGCTCCCAGTGGACCGCGATACCTCAGGTGAGACGCCGTCCTGGCGCACCTCACCTGGAGGTTTGGTCACCGGCGTCGCCCCGGTCATGCAGACCCACAAGGGCGCTTGGATCGGCTGGGCCGGAGTCGCCGATGAGGAATTCGATCCGTTCCACATCGACGGCATGCACCTCGTGCCGGTGCCGCTGAGCTCGGAGGAAGTCCGCCGCTACTACGAAGGCTTCTCCAATGCCACGCTGTGGCCGCTCTACCACGACGTCATCGTGCCCCCGGAGTTCCACCGCACCTGGTGGAACAGCTACCGGACGGTCAACCGACGCTTCGCCGAGGCGGTGGCGCGCACCGCCTCGGAAGGGGCGACTGTGTGGGTGCACGACTACCAGCTGCAGCTGGTGCCCTATCTGCTGCGCGGCATGCGCCCGGATGTGCGCATCGGCTTCTTCAACCACATCCCGTTCCCGCCGTGGGAGATCTTCGCGCAGCTGCCGTGGCGCGCCCAGATCCTGCGCGGCCTGCTCGGCGCCGACCTCATCGGCTTTCAGCGCCCGGCCGATGCCCAGAACTTCCGCCGTGCCGTGCGCATCTGCCTGGGCCTGCCGAGCTCGGGCAACCTCGTGAAGATCCCGGCGGCAGAAGACCCGGCCAGCGAACTCGGTGATACGACGACGATCACCCGCACCGCCGAGGCGAGCGCGTTTCCGATCTCGATCGACACCGAACATCTGGCCCAGCTCGCCCGCGACCCGAGGATCTGTGCGCGGGCCAAGGAGATCCGCGCCGAGCTCGGCAACCCGGAGACGATCCTGCTCGGTGTCGATCGGATGGACTACACCAAGGGCATCCGCCACCGGCTCAAGGCCTATGGCGAGCTGTTCAACGACGGTGTGCTCGATCCGGGCACGGTGACTCTTGTGCAGATCGCGACCCCGAGCCGTGAGCGCATCGACCAGTATCAGCAGATCCGCACCGATGTGGAGCTGGCGGTCGGCCGGATCAACGGCGAGTACTCCGGGATGGGGCATCCGGTCATCCACTACTTCCACCACTCCTATCCGCGCGATGAGATGACCGCGCTCTACATCGCCGCCGACGTCATGCTCGTGACCGCCCTGCGCGATGGCATGAATCTGGTGGCCAAGGAATACGTCGCCTGCCAGACTGATGACGACGGAGTGCTCGTGCTCTCCGAGTTCGCCGGTGCCGCCGAGCAGCTGACCCAGGCGGTGATGGTGAATCCGCATGACATCTCCGGCCTCAAGTCCCGCATCGCCGCAGCGGTGACGATGGATCCCGGTGAGAAGCGCGCCCGCATGCGCGCCATGCGCGAGGGCCTCGCTGAGGAGGACGTGCGCGCCTGGTCCGATGCCTTCCTCGCCCGCCTCCAGCAGACCGACCGGGCCGGCCTGGCCGAGGCCGCAGCCCACATGCGCACCGACCAGCACCCGACCGACGCTGATGCCCAGCCGGATTCCGCCCCCGGCTACTCGGATCCCGACGACATCGACATCACCGCGCTGGCAGCGGCCGACCGGCTGCTCGTCGGCCTCGACTTCGACGGGGTCATCGCCCCGCTGGTCGACAATCCGATGGACGCCGCGCCGCTGCCGGCCTCGGCTGCCGCGGCCGAGGCGCTGGCTGCTGAACCGAACACGGTCGTCGGCTACATCTCCGGGCGCAACCTCTCGGTGCTCAAGCAGCTGTCGAACGCACCCGAGGGTGCGATCTTCATCGGCTCGCACGGGGTGGAGAGCGATTTCAGTGCAATCGGCGGGGAGGACATCGGCCCTGCCGACGGTCGCCGCTCGGGCGGCAATCCGGCCGCAGGCACCTACGCGAGCGGGCCGAGCAATGATGAGCAGGCGCTGCTCGATGAGCTTGATGCCGCCTTCACCGACATCCGCACCCGCACCCCCGAGGAGGGCCACGGGCTGCTGCGCATCGAGCGCAAGCCGCTCGGCCGGACCTTCCACACCCGCGGCTGCTCGGAGAACCGCACCGCCTTCTATGCGACCGAGCTCGAGGCGCTGGCCAAGCGGCTGGGCCAGCTGCGATTCCTCACCGGGCATGAGATGTTCGAGTTCGCGCTGCGCCACCAGACGAAGGGCAACGGCCTGGAGCGGATGATCCGCCAGACCGGTGCGACTGCCGCGCTCTACATCGGCGATGACCGCACAGATGAGGATGCGTTCAAGAAGCTGCGCACCTATCCGGAGGACTTCCCGCGCCTGTCGATCAAGGTCGGGCCCGCTGGCACCGCCGCCGAGGTGCGCCTCCAGTCCCCCGATGACGTCGCCGTGTTCCTCGGCCGGCTCGCCGCCGCCCGCGCCGGACGCTGACCACCGGGCTCTGCGGTTCCGGCTGGTGCTGACCGGCTGGTTCAGCGCCGGCCGATGGCCCGTTCGGACGCCCGCAGGACGAGTTCGGGGCTGACGCGGTAGTCCGGCAGCTGGGGTGTGCGTCCACCGCCGGCACCCGCCGCGCCGACACCGGACCCGCCGGCACCGGATCCAGCAGCCCCTGCACCATCGGCGCGCATGAGCCGTTCGAGCTCGCGCAGTGCGGCCTCCGCCAGGGCGGCCCAGTCGAAGGTCACCTGCGACATCGGCGGGTGGATCACCTCGGCGTCGGGCATATCCCCGACCGTCAGCAGCGAGAAGTCCTGCGGGACTGCCAGGCGCAGCCGGCGGGTCGATTCGAGGAACCCGAAGGTGATCGCCGGCGCGCAGCTGATCGCCGCCGAGCACTGTGCCTCCAGCAGCTCATCGGCTGCCTGCGAACCGGCCAGGATCCCCGGACCTGCCACGACGACCGGGGCCTGGTCGCGGGTGGCGGGGATGTGCAGCACATCGGCCATTGCCCGCCGGAATGCACTCACCCTGGTCGAGGCGGCTGAGTCCTCGGGCACGACGAGCCCGATGCGCCGGTGGCCGAGGTGGATGAGGTGGCGGACAGCCGTGCGGATGCCCTCCCCGGAGTCGAGGACGAGCTGGGCGAAGCCTGCGTGCCGGGCGTTCGAGACGCGGATGACCGGCACACCGTGGGCGGCAAGCTGCTGAGCCTCGGGACCGGCCGAACCGCCGCCGAGCACCACCGCACCGGCGACGCCGAAGGACTCGAGCACCTCGGCGGCCGATGCGAGGTCCGGGCCGGTCTGGATGCGCACGGCCACCCAGCCGAGGGCGAAGATCCGCTCGACGATCTCCAGGTACAGGCTTTCGAACGGGTCGACGTCACCGGCGAGCGGGGCGGCGTGCACAACCGCGATGACGGTGCCGCTCCGGGCCGCCTCATCCCCGTGCCGCACACCGAGCGTGCCGAGGGCGACGGCGACCGCGCGGCGGGCGGCAGCCGAGGTGCCCGGCTGTTCGCGCAGCACCCGGGAGACGGTGGAGACCGACAGCCCGGAGGCCGCGGCGATCTGCTTGAGTGAGATGTCTGAGCGCATCAGGTCCTCGCTGCCGCTGTCGACTGGCGGGCCAAGAGTCTCGGCCGCAGGGTCGGCGGGACCGAGGCGAGCTGCCGGCCGGGCAGGCCGAGGACGCTGCGAACCCCGGCGGCGAGCGCCTCGGCGAGCGCCTGGTTGTCGAGTCTGAGCACGGTGGCCGGCGGGTTGGTGTAGCGCATCGTCGAGAAGTCACCGAAGCCCACCACGGACAGGTCGCGTGGGATCGCCAGCCTGCGGCGGCGCACGGCGGCGAAGACGCCGTGCAGCTGCAGGGCGGATTGGACGATGACAGCGGTGCAGGTGGCGTCGCGCAGCTGGGTGGCTGCGGCGATCCCGCCGGAGTGGGATTTAGGGACGGCGGCGATCCACTCATCGAGCCGGTCGGTGACATCGCGCATCGGGTGCTCACGCCGGAACCGGTTCTTCAGCTGCTCGGCCAGCGCGCCGGAGTCGTTGCACACGAGCCCGATGCGCCGGTGGCCGAGCGCGTGCAGATGCTCGAACGCCAGGCTCATCCCGCCGGACAGGTCGACGCGGGCGGCGATCCACTCAGCGTCGATCGCTGGGCCGGCCACCGCCTCGGGAGCGGTGTCCCCCGTGCCCGAGGTGTCGCTCGCCTCGGTGCCGGTGGCCGCGGTGGGCCAGGCGGCGGTCGCCTCGGCGAAGCGGACGACGGGGACGTCGACGTCGAGTGGGGTGAAGGTGGGGGTGACGACGAGGGCGGCGCCGGCGTCGATGCAGGCGCGGACCTCCGCGATGTCCTCGTCGAGGAACGGGGTGGCGGCGATGATGCCGGCGTCCTGGAGCTGCATCGACAGCGAGCGGCACACCTCGATCTGCCAGTGCTCCGGCTGGGCGGGCGCGCACACGGCGACCAGCCGGGCGGCCTGCCGGTGCAACAGGGTCGAGCGGTCGTAGCCGAGGGAGCGCACGGCGTCGAGCACCCGGGTGCGGGTCGCCTCGGCGACGGTGCCGCGGCCGCCGAGCACCCGCGAGACCGTCGTGACCGACACGCCTGCCGCCTCGGCGACGTCCTCCAGCCGAACTCTCATAGCGCCAGTCTACGGCGGGCGCACGGGCGGCAGCGGTGGCCCGGCCAGCGGTTTCGCTACGATGGAAGCGCAGCTGCGGCCGCCGACGCCTGGCGGCCAGCCGGCCTGCGGGAGGACACGTGAAGATCCACGCCGATCAGTTCGCTGAGCTCGTCGAGACGCTGCCGTGGGATGTGCCGCTGCAGCGGTGGAAGCCCGAGCTGCTCATCGGCCTGCCGCGCGGCATCTCCCGGCATGTGGTGCGCTTCGTCGAGTTCGAAGGCACGATCCTAGCGGTCAAGGAGACCCAGGATGCGATCGCAGTGCGCGAATACGAACTGCTCACCGCACTCGCCGATCTCGACGCGCCTGCCGTGCGGCCGCTGGGGTACGTCACCGGGCGAACCGATGCCGACGGCCAGCCGCTGCCTGGGGCGCTGCTGACTCCGCATCTGTCGTATTCGCTGCCGTTCCGCGATCTGTGCGGCTCCCAGGTGCCCCCGCACATGGCCGATCTGCTCGTCGACGCCCTTGCGGTGCTCATCGTCAGGCTGCACCTCGTGGGGTTCTTCTGGGGTGATGTGTCACTGTCGAACACGCTGTTCCGCCGGGACGCCGATGCGCTGGCCGCCTACCTCGTCGATGCCGAAACCGGGGAGCTGCACGACTCGCTGTCAGCCGGGCAGCGCAGCCACGACCTCGATCTGGCGCGCACGAACATCGCAGGCGAGTTCCTCGACCTGCAGGCCGGTGGCCTGGCCGACCCGGATGTCGATCCGATGGCGATGAGCAACCGGCTGTGCGAACGCTATGACGAGCTGTGGGCTGAGCTCACCGCACCCGAGGCGTTCAACATGTACGAGCGCTGGCGGATCGATCAGCGCATCGAGCGGCTCAACGAGCTCGGCTTCGATCTCGGCGAGCTGACGGTCACGACCGATCTCGACGGCGTCACGACCCGCATCGAGCCGAAGGTCGTCGCCCCCGGGCACTTCCAGCGCCGGCTCAGGCGGCTGACCGGGATCGAGGCGGAGAAGCAGCAGGCCCGCCGGATGCTCAACGACCTCGATGTCTACCGGGCGGCGAAAGGGCTCGATGATGAGGACGAGGCAATCGTCGCCGAGCGCTGGCTGGCCGATGTGTACCGGCCGGTGCTCGAGGCGATCACCGATGAGTACAGCGGCCGGCTGGAGCCGCCGCAGGTGTTCCACGAGTTCCTCGACCACCGTGCGGAGATGTCCGAGGCCGCTGGCCGGGATGTCTCCACGCCCGAGGCGGTGGCCGCCTACCGCGACGAGAAGCTCGCCCACTACCCGCGCGAGGCGCATCTGCTCCGCGATCCGGACACCGCGGTGCTGCGGCGGCTCGCAGAGGCAGAATTAGCGCAGGCAGAGCCTGCTTCGGCAGAATCAGCGGAGACAGACCCTGAACCGGCAGAGTCCGGGCATAAGCAACCGGAGACACCGGAACCGCCGGCTGCGGCGGATGAGACGAGAGAAGGACCCCGATGAGCGCATCTCCCCGCATTCCCGACCTGTTCGACCTGACCGGGCGCACCGCCGTTGTCGTCGGTGCCGCCTCGGGCCTGGGCCAGGCCTCGGCACTTGGGCTGGCCGACGCCGGTGCCCACGTCGTGTGCGCCGACCTCGACCTCACCGGCGCCGAGGCGACCAGCATGATCATCGAGCAGCGCACCGGCAGTGCTGCGACCGCCGTCGAACTCGATATCACCTCGACTGCCGCCGTCGACGCCCTCGTTGAGCGCTTCCCCGCTGCCGAGGTGCTCGTCATGACCCCGGGCATGAATGTGCGCAAGAGGATGACTGAGACGACCGATGACGAATTCGACCGGGTCATCGACATCAATCTCAAGGGCACGTACCGGCTCATGCGCAGTTTCGGCCGTGAGATGGCTGATAAGCAGCGCGGCTCGATCATCACGTTCGCGTCGTTCCGCGCGATCGTCGTCGAACCCGGGCAGGGGCTCTACGCTGCGGCCAAGGCCGGAGTCGTGCAGCTGACGAAGACGCTGGCCAGCGAACTCGGTGCGGCAGGCGTGCGGGTGAACTCGATTCTGCCTGGGCCGTTCGAGACCCCGCTGACCGAGCAGATCAAATCCGACGCCGAGTGGTGGGATGCCTACGCCCAGAAGGCCGCGCTCGGCCGCTGGGGTCTGCTGCACGAGATCGCAGGACCGGTGCTGTTCCTCGCTTCGGATGCTTCCAGCTACGTCACCGGGCACTCGCTGCTCGTCGACGGGGGCTGGATGGCCCAGGACGGACGCTTCACCCCACGGGTGTGACACCTCGGGACGGGTGACTGCGACCGACGACTATGACCCACGTCTCATTCAGTGGGACGCGGGTGGCAGCAGGAAGCCGGCGGCGATATACCTGACCGAAGCCAACGCGGACGGCGGGCGAGAGCACGATCTGCACTCACTGCCGGGCCGCGCACTTCTGCCGACAAGGACCGCCCTCGATGACGACGTCCCGCCACCCCGCACCGACCGCAGCCCACGCCGAGCTGCGCAGGCGAACCCTGCGCAAAGTCGCCCTCCGGCTCACCCCGTTCCTCGGGCTGCTGTACTTCATCAACTACCTCGACCGGACGAACATCGGCTTCGCCGGGCCCAACGGGATGAACGACGAACTCGGTCTGACGCAGACGATGTTCGGCCTGGCCTCCGGGGTGTTCTTCATCGGCTACCTGCTGCTGGAGATCCCTTCGAACCTCGCGCTGCACAAGTTCGGGGCCCGCCGCTGGATCGCCCGCATCCTCGTCACCTGGGGCATCATCGCAGCCCTCATGGCGTTCATCCCGGCCGGCAGCTGGCTGGGCATCGGCGGCGAGTGGTGGCTGGTCATCCTGCGGGTGCTGCTCGGCATCGCCGAGGCCGGGTTCTTCCCCGGCATCATCCTGTACCTGACGTTCTGGTTCCCCAAGCGGGAGCGGGCGAAGGCGATCTCGTTCTTCATGCTCGCCATCCCCGCCTCCTCGGTGCTCGGCGCGCCGCTGTCGGCCTGGCTCATCGAGCACGGCGACGGCCTGCTGTGGGGCATGACCGGCTGGCGGTTCATGTTCCTCATCGAAGGCCTGCCGGCAGTGCTGCTCGGCTTCATCTGCTGGTTCTTCCTCACCGACCGCCCGCACGATGCGAAGTGGCTGGCCGATGACGAACGCGCCTGGCTCAAGGCCGAGATGGACCGCGAGGAAGAGGAGACCGCAGCGACCTACCATGTGCCGCTGCGCACCTCGCTCACCAGCGGCCGGGTCTGGGCGCTGGCGTTCGTGTACTTCGGTGTGGTCTACGGCCTGTATGCCATCAGCTTCTTCCTGCCGACGATCATCAGCGGTTTCCAGGAGCGCTTCGGGGTGGAGTACTCGCTCATGGAGCGCGGCCTGCTCACCGCCGTGCCGTTCGCCTTCGCCGCTGTTGCGATGATCTTCTGGGCCCGCCACGGCGACAAGACCGGCGAGCGGGTGTGGCACGTCGCCCTGCCGACCCTCGTGGCCGCCGCGGTCATCCCGGTGACCTCGTTCGTCAACTCGCCGTTCCTGGCGATGGTGTGCGTGTCGATCTTCGCCTGCGGTGTCATGTGCGCTCTGGCGACGTTCTGGCCGCTGCCCACCGCGTTCCTCTCCGGTGCCGCAGCTGCTGCCGGTGTCGCCCTGGTCAACTCGATCGGCAATATGTCCGGTTTCTTCGCCCCGTACATCACCGGCTTCCTCGCTGACACGACCGGTTCGCAGTCGGCGGGCATGTGGGCGATCAGCGTAGCGATGGTCATCGCTGCGATCATCACGATCTCACTCGGCGCGCTGCCGAAGACGAAGACTGGTGGCACGCAGCCGGCGGTCGACCCGCGCAACGTCGACGTCAGCTGAGCAAGCGGCGGGCTGGGATCGTCGGCGGTGCGCCGGGGCTGGGTAACGGTCGGCGCTGGCCGGCCCACCCATGATGGTTCTGGGCCGTGCGATCGCACCAGTAGTCGTTGAGTGCCGAATCCTCGCTCGTGGATTCTGCACTCAACGGCTATATTTTGGCCGATTCGTAGCCGTTGAGTGCAATATCGAGTGTCGTCGATTCAGCACTCAACGCGATCCGCTGAAATGGCGGACACTCAAGCCCCGGCGGGCACAGCACGTGGGCGTGCACTTCGTGCCGACTCGAGCACCGTCGATTCCACACGAGAAGCACGCTGCAAGCGCCGAACCCGTGCATTTCGTGTCGACTCGAGAGGCGTCGGTTCCACACGAACGACACGCTCAGGTCGCCGTGCAGGTCAAGCCGTCGGCGTTACCCCTCGGCAAGCCCTTCGGCCCGGCGGGTGCGGGCGACTTCGTAGAGGCTCACGGCTGCGGCGACGCCGGCGTTGAGCGACTCCATCTGCCCGGCCATCGGGATCGAGACAATCTGGTCGCAGATGTCGCTGATGAGCCGGGACAGCCCCTTGCCCTCGGAACCGACGACGATGCACACCGGCTCCCGGGCGAGCGCGACCTCGGGCAGTTCGACGTCGCCGTCCATGTCAAGGCCCAGCACGAACACCCCCTGCTTCTTCAGCGCCTGCAGCGCGCGGGCGAGGTTGACGACCTGGGCGACCTTGATCCGGCCGGCGGCACCGGCGGCGGTCTTCCACGCCGAGGCGGTCATGCCGGCCGAGCGGCGCTCGGGGATGATGACCCCGTGCCCGCCGAAAGCGGCGGTCGAGCGCACGATCGCCCCGAGGTTGCGCGGGTCGGTGATCCCGTCCAGCGCCACGAGCAGCGGCGTCTCGACAGCCTCGGCGGCAGCCTCCATGAGGTCGTCGGGGTGCGCGTACTCGTAGGCCGGCACCTGCAGGGCGATTCCCTGGTGGACGGCACCGTCGGTGAGGCGGTCGAGATCCATCTTTCCCGCTTCGAGCATCGGGATGCCGCGGTCGGCGGCCAGGGCGATCGCCTCGCGCACCCGGTCATCAGCATCGGCCTTGTGGGAGATGTACAGCGCGGTCGCCGGCACCGCCTCCCGCAGCGCCTCGACGACGGAGTTGCGGCCGGCGATGATGTCCGAACCGGGGTCCTTGCGCCGCCGCTTGGGCTGGACGGCCTCTCGCCTGAGTTTGGCCTGCTTGGCCTTGTGCGCCTTGTGGTAGACGCGGTCCTCGGCTTTGGGCGTCGGCCCCTTGCCGGCCAGCTTGCGGCGGCCATGGCCACCGGTGCCCTTGGCAGGGCCCTTCTTCGTCGCCATCGCGGCTCCTTCGGTTCGTGTCGGTGGGCTGGGGTCGTGCACCCGGCCTGTCTCTGTCGCCGGCCTGGCTCGGCAGGCCAGCAGCGGTCAGGTTCGGCGCCGGCCGGCAGGCACCTCAGCCCTTGAGGCTGTAGCGGTAGCCGCCGGGGGTGTCCTCCAGCTGCACGCCGGCGCGGGTGAGCATATCGCGGATCTCATCTGCCCGCGCATAGTCCTTGGTCTGCTTGACGGCCAGGCGCTCAGACGCCAGCTCCTCGACGAGCACGCGCAGCCCGGTCTCAGCAGCGCTGTCCGCGCCCGAGGCGGCAGTCCAGTCGGCAGCCAGCGGGTTGACGCCGAGCACATCGAGCATGAGCTCGAGTTCGGCCACCGTGCGGATGAGCGCCCCTCGGTCGGGGTCCCCGGACTCCAGCAGCCGGTACCCCTCACCAACGGCGCTGAACGCAACCGAAAGCGCCTTGGGCACCGACAGGTCGTGGTCCATCGCGGCGGCGAAGTCGGCCGGCACATCGAAGGCCCGGCGGCGATAGCCGTCCTCCACCTCGGGAGCCGGCGGAGCGTCTTCGCCGAGGATCTCTCTGGCGCGGGTGAGGAAGTTCTCGAAGCGCTCGAGCGCATTCTCCTGCTTGGCGACCAGTTCTTCGGAGAACTCGAGCACTGAACGGTAGTGCGCGGTCGAGAGCGCATAGCGCACCGCCAGCGGATTGGAGGCGGCGAAGAGATCATGGGCGAAAACGGAGTTGCCCAGGGACTTCGACATCTTGTCCCCGCCGATGTTGAGCAGTCCGGAGTGCATCCAGATCCGGGCGAAAGGATCGCCGGCGGCATTCGACTGCGCGCGCTCGTTCTCATGGTGGGGGAAACGCAGGTCGAGCCCGCCGCCGTGAATGTCGAACTCCGCACCGAGGTACTTCGTCGACATCGCCGAGCACTCGATATGCCAGCCCGGCCGGCCGCGTCCCCACGGCGACGGCCACGAGGCGGTGAGCGGATCGCCGTCCTTGTGCGCTTTCCACAGCGCGAAGTCCCGCGGGTCCCTCTTGCCGCGCAGCGGGGCGTCATCGGCTGCGGCCATGTCGTCGAGCTGCTGGTTCGTCAGCGAACCGTAGTCCGGCCAGGAGTGCGCATCGAAATAGACATCAGCGGAGCCGTCGAGGGCCGGATAGGCGTGTCCGGCGGCGATGAGACGGTCGATGAGCTCGATCATCTCCGTCATGTGCCCGGTGGCCAGCGGCTCATAGGTCGGGCGCAGCACGCCGAGGGCGTCGTATGCGGCGGTGAATTCTTGGAAGTAATGGTAGGCGTGGGCCCACCACGGGCGGGACTCCTCGACCGACTTCGCCAGGATCTTGTCGTCGATGTCGGTGACATTGCGCACGAAGGTGACGTCATAACCGCGGTAGAGCAGCCACCGGCGCAGCTGATCGAACACGACAGCGGTGCGCATGTGGCCGATGTGGGGCGAACCCTGCACGGTGGCCCCGCAGACGTAGAGCCCGGCATGTCCGTCGGTGACGGGGGTGAAGGGTTCGAGGCGGCGCGTGGCGGTGTTGAAAAGCTGTATGGTCACAGCCCCAGTCTAGCCAGGCACGCGGGTCCGCCGCGATGCACTCTCAGGATAACCCCGCCGCGACGGCGACAGGCACGTATAACTTTTCGAGCTCAACTCGCAGCGCCCGCCGTCTGAGAAGTGACAATCCCCGCCCGCCGAGTTAACTTTGGTGTGAGTTCAATCTCAGCTGTGAATTTCGTGAACATCCTCCCGAAATCCTGGACTGCGAGGGCCAGGTCTGCTTCACCCTGCTGGACACAGCGCTGTGTCTGTCCTCGCTCACCACCAGAAAGGACACCATGTCGAATAAGTCGCTACAGCGCGAGGTATTCCCGACCCGAATGGCTTTCATCCTGGCCGCCGTCGGCTCTGCCATCGGCCTGGGAAACATCTGGCGCTTCCCATACGTCGCGTTCGAAAGCGGCGGCGGCGCCTTCCTCATCCCGTATCTCATCGCACTGCTGACAGCAGGCATCCCGATCCTGTTCTTCGACTATGTGCTCGGACACCGTTCGCGGTCTTCGGCTCCGATGTCGTTCCGGGTCATCTCGAAGAAGTTCGAGCCGCTGGGCTGGTTCCAGACCGGCGTCGCCACGGTCATCGCGATCTACTACGCCGTCATCATCGGCTGGGCACTGAGCTACACCATGTTCTCTGTGACCGAGGCCTGGGGCGATGACGCCGGCACGTTCTTCGAGGCCACCTATCTGCATGCCGGTGAGCTCTCGCTGGGCAATGCCTTCAGCTTCGTACCCGGTGTGCTCATCCCGCTCATCATCGTGTGGGTAGTGGTGCTGGGCATCCTGTTCCTCGGCGTGCAGGGCGGCATCGCCCGGTTCTCGAAGATCTTCATCCCGGTTCTCGTCGTGCTGTTCCTCGCACTCGTCATCCGCTCGCTGTTCCTGCCCGGCGCCGTCGACGGCCTCAACGCCCTCTTCACCCCGGACTTCGCAGCATTGGCGGATCCGCAGGTGTGGGTCGCCGCCTATGGCCAGATCTTCTTCTCGCTGTCGATCGGCTTCGGCATCATGATCACCTATGCCGCCTATCTGCGCCGGCGGACGAACCTCACCGGTTCCGGCCTTGTCGTGGCGTTCTCGAACTCCAGCTTCGAGATCCTCGCCGGCGTCGGTGTCTTCGCTGCCCTCGGCTTCATGGCCCACTCTGCTGGCACCGGCGTCGAGGACGTCGCCGCCGGCGGTGTCGGACTGGCATTCGTCGGCTTCCCGACGCTCATCTCGCAGATGCCGGGAGGGGCGCTGTTCGGCGTGCTGTTCTTCCTCAGCCTGGTGTTCGCCGGTCTGTCCTCGCTCATCTCGATCATCCAGGTGCCGATCCAGGCAGTGGCAGAGAAGTTCAACATCTCCAACCGCGCCTCGCTCGGCATCGTCGGCGGCGGCATGGCAGTCGTCTCCCTGCTGTCGATGCCGACGGCCACCGGCCTGACCGTGCTCGATGTCGTCGACGCCTTCGCCAACAACATCGGCATCGTCGGCGGCGCGCTGCTGTCGATCATCCTCGTCGTCTGGGTCAAGCGCGCCACCCCGCTGCTGCGCGATCACCTCAACGCGATCTCGTCGTTCCGCATCGGCACGGTGTGGATCGTCTGCCTGGCCGTCGTCACCCCGATCGTGCTCGGCTTCATGCTGATCTCGCAGATCATCGCCTTCATCACCGAGGGCTACACCGGAACCTCGGCCGATGCGATCGGCTGGATAGTGCTGGCGGTGCTCGCAGTGGCGGCCGTGGTGTTCACGTTCATCCCGTGGCCGAAGGCCTCGGTGGACTTCAGCGCACGGGCCGTCGAGGCCAATGACGCCGACACCAAGAAGTATCCAGAGCTCTACACTCCGGCGCGGATGACCGGATACGACGACACCCCCGGCGCCGCCGGCACCACTGACCCGCAGGCGGCCGAGCGCCGCACGGAAGGAGACAACCGATGACACCGGAAGCACTCATCATGATGGTCCTGGCGCTGTTCATCGTCTGGGGCGGCCTCGTCGCCTCCCTCGTCCACCTCAAGGGACACCCGGACGAGATGGGCCACGAGGACATCATCTGATCCACACACCCTGACAAGCGGCACCAGCCGCCACCGCAGCCGAGGCGCCGGGAACCTGCCATGGTTCCCGGCGCCTCGGGCGTGGACAGGGGTTTCCTGCCTGGTGAGAACGCACGCGGATTTTCCTGCAGGCCGCACGCCGGTTCCGTAGACTGACCGATGTACGCATGAGCACGTATTCATCTCTGCTGAAGGAGGCATCATGCCCACGACCGTCAAGGGAATCGTCGCCATGGCCAAGGGGAAGCCGGTCGAGCTGACCGACGTCGTCATCCCGGATCCCGGCCCCGGTGAGGTGATCGTCGATGTGAAGTCCTGCGGTGTCTGCCACACCGACTTCCACTACCGCGAAGGCGGCATCGGCGATGACTTCCCGTACCTGCTCGGTCACGAGTCCGCCGGCATCGTCTCCGAGGTCGGCGAGGGTGTCACCAATGTCGAGGTCGGCGACTTCGTCATCCTCAACTGGCGGGCGATCTGCGGTGAGTGCCGGGCGTGCAAGCGCGGCGAGCCGTGGTACTGCTTCGACACCCACAACGCCTCGCAGAAGATGACCCTGGCTGATGGCACCGAGCTCGAAGCCGCACTGGGCATCGGTTCGTTTGCCGAGAAGACGCTCGTGGCCGCCGGCCAGTGCACGAAGGTCGACGAGGCCGATCCGGCCGTCGTCGGACTGCTCGGCTGCGGCATCATGGCCGGCATCGGCGCTGCCATCAACACCGGCGAGGTCACCCGCGGCGACTCGGTGGCAGTCATCGGCTGCGGCGGCGTCGGCTCGGCAGCCGTCGCCGGAGCGCACCTGGCCGGAGCCAGCCCGATCATCGCCATCGACTTCGATGAGCGCAAGCTCGATGCCGCCAAGGAACTCGGCGCGACCGAGACGATCTGCTCGAAGGGCATGAGCGAAGACGAGCTCGTCGAAGCCGTCCAGAAGCTCACCGGCGGATTCGGTGCCGATGTCGTCATCGACGCCGTCGGCCGTCCCGAGACCTGGCGGCAGGCCTTCTACGCCCGCGACCTGGCCGGCACGGTCGTGCTCGTCGGCGTGCCGACCCCGGAGATGGAGCTGACCGTCCCGCTGCTCGACGTGTTCGGCCGCGGCGGCAAGCTCAAGTCCTCCTGGTACGGCGACTGCCTGCCCGAACGCGACTTCCCGATGCTCACGCAGCTGTACAAGGAGGGCCGCCTGCCGCTGGAGAAGTTCGTCACCGAGCGGATCACAGTTGACCAGGTTGAGGAAGCCTTTGACAAGATGGGACGCGGAGAAGTCCTTCGATCGGTAGTGGAGTTTTCATGAGCGCACGCATTGACCACCTCGAGACATCCGGCACGTTCTCGCTTGACGGGGGCACCTGGGATGTCGACAACAACGTCTGGATCGTCGGCGACGACTCCGAGGTCGTCGTCATCGACCCGGCCCACTCGCCTGAGCAGGTCGCCGAGGCCGTCGGCGACCGGAAGGTCACCGCGATCCTGCTGACCCACGGGCATGACGACCACATCCGCGCGGTCGCCGAGACGCAGAAGCTGCTGGGCAACCCGCCGGTCCACCTCAACCCCGAGGACATGGTCCTGTGGGAGATGGTCTACCCGGATGCCAAGCCGGAGGAGAAGCTCGAAGACGGGCAGACGATCACCGTCGGCGGCGCCACGCTCACGGCCCTGCACACCCCGGGCCACTCCCCTGGTTCGACGTGCTTCTACATCGCTGATGGGGTCGCCGTTCCCGAGGTGGCCGCGGAGGCCGCCGGGAAGGTCGGGACGGGTGCGAACAACCCGATCCTCATCTCCGGTGACACCCTGTTCCAGGGCGGACCGGGTGCCACGGGCCGGTCGTATTCGAGCTTCGAGACGATCATCGACTCGATCTCAACCCGCCTGTTCCAGCTGCCGGAGGAGACCGTTGTGCTCACCGGACACGGTCCGGCCACGGCGATCGGGCTGGAGAAGCCGCACCTGCAGGAGTGGATCGACCGCGGCGAGTGAGCCGCTGACCGGATTCCTGAACTGAGAAGACCGGCGGGTGAGAGCGCAGCAGCGTTCTCACCCGCCGGTTCTGTATCTGGGTCCGGTGACTGCGTCCCCGCGGTGACGTCGCCGGCTTCAGGGGGTGCGCATGAGCTGGGCGGTCAGGTGCCGGGTCATCTGGCAGCCGACAGCGGCCATGTCGAAGTTGACGGTCAGGTCGTTGCCGGCGAAGACGAAGCGGCGCTTGGTCATCTCCACGTTCTTCGCCGTCGAGGTGTTGAGCACCCGGCCGGTGAGGTGCAGGACGATCCGCTCGTCGGTGAGATCGATGTGGCCTTCGAGCAGCTCGGTCTGACCGGTCGGCTGGGCGATGGTGAACTCCGCCCAGTCACCGACCAGCCGCAGGTACCCTGTCTCGACGTGCATCGGCGTGCCGTCAGGTGACCAGGTGCGCTGGGAGTAGGCGAGGAACGGCTTGCCGACATCGCGGAACTCCGTCTCCTCCCGGTACTCGAAGTCATCGATCGTCGGGTACTCGCCGAAACCGCTGCCGCTCCAGGCGCCGGCGATCCGTTCGAAGGCGGGGTGTGAGGTCATAGCTGAATCGTATCCGCGGCCGTCCCCGGCCGGTAGACCGAGGAGCCGGGGACCCCGGTCTGGATCCCGGCCTCGGGCATATGGCGCGGGTGGATCCGACCCGCCGGACGGGAAGCAATCGGACTGTGAAACGGTTGTACCTGACAGCTGCTGTTTCCCATCCCAGCGGCTCCGTCCCCAGCAGTGTGTCAGCACCGCTTCGATCGCTAGGAGTGATTCCGTGAGCACCCCGCAGACCCCGCTCAGCCGCAACGAGCAGATGTGGGTCACCGAACGCGTCAACGCCCCCGGCTGGGGTGTGTTCTACGGTCTCGTCGCGATCGTCTTCGGCATCGTGCTGGCGATCTCCTCCTGGATGGCCGACATCAGCCAGGCTGCGCTCATCATCTGCCTCATCGCCTGCGCCTTCATCATCGGCCTCGGCGTGTGGATCACCCTGCGCGCGGCCACCCGGATCACACCGCTGCAGCGGCTGCGCAGAGGACGCGAACCCGATCACGTCGATGACGTCGAGATCGTCTCGATCTCCGATCTGCGCGGCATGGCGCTGCGCTACGCCAACGGCGGAGAAGTCACCCTGCGCGGCCCCGCCCCGACCCCGGCCGAGGGCAGGGATACTGTGCCGGTCAGCCTCGGTGAGACGGTGACGCTGAGCTCGTGGGTGCCGGCGAACAGGTCGGCGCCGATGATCGGCCGCGTCGACTTCAGTGATGGCGCCCGGGCGATCGGCGAACTCGAAGAACCGCTCTGAGGAAGCGCCTCAGCTGCGCTGAACGACGACGGCGGTTGCGATCGCTGCGATCCCCTCGCCGCGGCCGGTGAGGCCGAGCCCATCGGTTGTCGTGCCAGAGACCGCGACCGGTGCACCGGCGGCAGCCGAGAGCACCCGCTGCGCTTCGTCGCGGCGGGTGCCGATCTTGGGCCTGTTGCAGATCGCCTGCACGGCGATGCTGCCGATCTCGAAGCCGGCCGCGCGCACGAGACGGGCGGCCTCCGTCAGGAGCTCCGCTCCCGAGGCGCCGGCGAGTTCCGGCCGGTCGACGCCGAAGTGCGCGCCCAGATCCCCGATGCCGGCGGCTGTGAAAAGCGCATCACAGCAGGCATGGGCGACGGCATCGGAATCCGAATGTCCCTCAAGCCCGACTTCGCCTTCCCACAGGAGACCGGCGAGCCACATCGGCCGGCCGGGATCCTTCGAGAAGGCGTGCACGTCGGTGCCGATGCCCACCCGCGGCAGGATCGGAGTGTTCTCGCTCATCGGTTCTGCCCTCCAGCAGTCGCGTCTTCCAGCAGCAGTTCGGCGATGCGCATATCGAGCGGGTGGGTGATCTTCAGCGCCCGCTCATCACCGGCAACCGCCCGCACCTCGTGGCCGAGGCGCTCGGCGAGCATCGCGTCATCCGTGGCAGTGATCGGGTCGCGGGCCTGCAGAGCGTGGGCCTCTTCGAGCACCTCGACGGCGAAGCCCTGCGGGGTCTGCACTCGTCTGAGCTGCTCGCGGTCGATGTCGCCGATGACGCGTTCGTCACCTGCGGCCGCGCATGGGCTGCGCAGCGTCTCGACGCGTTTGATCGTATCGGTCACCGGCAGCACCGGCACGACTGCCTGGGCACCGGCGCCCAGGGCATCGGTGACGCGGGTGAACACCTCGGGAGGTGTCAGGCAGCGGGCGGCGTCGTGGACGAGCACGGCTTCGATGCCGGGATCGGAGCGCTGGGCGGCTGCCAGGGCTGCACGCACGCTGGCGACGCGATCAGCGCCGCCGGCCACCACCTCGGCGGCGGTGCCGAGGGTGTCCCGTGCGGAGGCGAGGAACGCCTCGGGAACGGCGACCACGATGTGATCGGCGACTCCCGAGGCGTGTGCACCGCGAACGCAGTGCTCAAGCAGGGTCGTTCCGGCCAGTTCGGCAAATGCCTTCGGAATGCCGGCTCCCAGGCGGGTGCCCGAGCCGGCGGCCGGGATGACGATGCAGGTTCTTATGATGCGAGGACCTCGTCGAGCAGGGCCTCGGCTTCTTCCTCTTCCTTCTTCTCAGCCAGGGCGAGCTCGGAGACGAGCACCTGGCGGGCCTTGGCGAGCATGCGCTTCTCGCCGGTGGAGAGCCCACGGTCCTGCTCGCGACGCCACAGATCGCGGACGACTTCAGCCACTTTGATGACGTCGCCGGACTGGAACTTCTCGAGATTTGCCTTGTAGCGGCGGGACCAGTTGGAGGGCTCTTCTGAAATGTCAGCCCGCAGCACCTGGAAGACCTTTTCCAGCCCCTCTTCGCCGACCACATCGCGCACGCCGACGAGATCGCAGTTCTCGGCTGGCACTTCGATGGTCAGATCGCCGTGGGATACCTGAAGCTTCAGATAGAGCTTGTCTTCGCCCTTGATCGCCCGGGTCTTGATCTCCTGGACTGTGGCTGCCCCGTGGTGCGGATAAACAACTGTGTCGCCGACCTGAAAACTCATGTTCTTCATTTTCCCCTTTCGCGGACTTCCAGTTTACCACGAACACGCCGCTTCAGACGGTGTACCGGGGGCCGAATCGTGCTAAGGTGCACGCCTTGCATCGGCCGGATCCAGGCGGTACGCGGGCGCACGTTGGACTCCCGGGCACGCGACCACCTCGGGCACGGGGCTGAAGATGGGGATGCGGTCAGCGGGTGAGTTCTACGTGCGGTCAAAAAGCAGGTAGGATATCCAGTGATTCTGTCATTTCACTCCGTCGTCACTCCAAGGAGCTTGAACGTGAAACGGTCCACTCGTGCGGCACTCGCGGCCGCTGCCGTCGCCCTCGTGATCCCTGCCAGCGGCTGTGCCAGCCTGCTGTCGGCGCAGCAGACCGCGGAGTATCAGTACAACGGCGGCGACGGGGCCTGGAACGTCGAGAACGAGCAGGTCAAGGTCCGCGGACTACTCCTCATCGCCAATGACGACGATGTCGCGCAGGTGTTCTTCACTGTCGTCAACAACTCCGATGAGGACGCCGACGTCGAGATCTCCGTCGGCTCCGCAACCGCCTCGGAGACGGTGCCGGCCGGTGGCCGCTGGGTGCAGAACCCGGAGAACGCCGCTACTGAGTCCGAGCCGCTGCTGACCGAGAACTACGGCGGCAAGCCCGGCGACAAGGTCGACGTCGAGGTGACGATCAACGGCGAGACCGAGGTCGTGCGCGCCCAGGTGCTCAACGGCGCCCACCCTGACTACCAGGATCTTGAGCCCACCGGCGCTCCCGGTGACGAGAACGCTACCGGTGTCGTCGAGACCCCCGGGCCGGAGGAGTCGCCGACCGCGACCCCCTGATCCGCTCAGACATAGAAGGGGAGGCAGAGCAGATGCTCTGCCTCCCCTTTTCGTATGCCGTGCGATCTGTGCCGTGGGCTGGTGGCTGCCCGCCGGCGGGCTCAGCCTTCGAACTTGTAGCCCAGCCCCCGGACGGTGACGAGCAGCTGCGGGCGTGAGGGTTCGACTTCGACCTTGGCGCGCAGACGCTTGATGTGCACGTCGAGGGTCTTGGTGTCGCCGACGTAGTCCTGGCCCCAGATCCGGTCGATGAGCTGGCCGCGGGTCATGACGCGCCCGGCGTTGCGCACGAGCATCTCGAGGAGTTCGAACTCCTTGAGCGGCAGGGACAGCTCCTCACCGCGCACACTGGCGACGTGCCGGTCAACGTCGATGCGCACCCCGCCTGCTTCGATGACGGAGTCCATGAGGTCATCGGGTTCGGCGTTGCGGCGCAGCACGGCGCGCACGCGGGCGAGCAGCTCACGCGAGGAGTAGGGCTTGGTGACGTAGTCGTCAGCGCCGAGCTCAAGGCCGACGACCTTGTCGATCTCGGAGTCCTTGGCCGTGAGCATGATGATCGGCACGTTCGACTTCGCACGCAGCTGGCGGCACACCTCGGTCCCGGAGGCGCCGGGCAGCATGAGGTCGAGCAGCACGAGGTCGGAGCCCACCCGGTCGAATTCGGCGATGGCCTCCAGGCCGTCGGCGGCAACGGTGACATCAAACCCTTCCTTGCCGAGCAGGTACGACAGGGGGTCGGAGAATGATTCTTCGTCTTCGACGAGCAGAATGCGGGTCACGTCGTCTGTTTCCTTTGTTCTTCAGTTGTCTCACGGCCAGCCGTGCCGTCCACGGCGCGTCCGTCTTCTTCCTTCGCCGGTACCGAGCCCGGGCGGGCCTCCGGCTCGTCGGCGATGAGGATGCCGGATTCGGCAGCCTCTGCGATCACCGGATGCTCCTCGGTGTGAGCCAACGGTAGCACCACGGTGAAGGTCGATCCCTGCTTGGGCTTCGACCACACGCGCACCTCACCGCCATGGGTGGCGACGATGTGCTTGACGATCGACAGGCCCAGCCCAGTTCCGCCGGTCGCCCGGGAGCGGGCCGGGTCGACGCGGTAGAACCGTTCGAAGACCCGTTCGGTCTCCTCGCCGGTCATGCCGATGCCTTGGTCGCTGACGGCGATGAAGACGCGTTCGTCGCTGACCCTGACCCCGATGCCGACCTGGGTGCCGGGATTGGAGTAGTTCACGGCATTGTCGACGAGGTTGCGGATCGCGTTCGACAGCAGGTCGGGGTTGCCCTCGACGCACCAGTCGGCTGGGCAGTCGACGGTGAGCGAGATGTTCTTGGCATCGGCTGCGGTCATGGCACGGTCGACGGCGTCGTCGATGATGTCGGCGACCGGGATGATCTCACCTGAGGGTGCCTCGTGGTCCTGGACGGCTGAGAGGTCGATGATCTCCTGGACGAGCTGGGAGAGCCGGTGGGATTCGCGCTGCATGCGACCGCCGAAGCGCTCGACGGCCTCGGGGTCGTCGGAGAAGTCGGTGACCGCCTCGGCTAAGAGCGCGATCGCGCCGATAGGGGTCTTGAGCTCATGCGAGACGTTGGCGACGAAGTCGCGGCGCACGGCCTCCAGCCGGTGGGCGTCGGTCTGGTCGTCGCACAGCACGAGGACGAATGCCGCACCGAGCGGGGCGACGCGGGCGTGCAGGTAGCGCAGCGCCTGGCGGGAGCGGCCGCGCTGGGTTTCGAAGTTCGTCTCCTCGATGAGCCCGCGGGTGCGGACCCGGTCGATGACTGCGGCGAGTTCGGAGGCGACGATGCGGTGGCCGCGCACGAGCCCGAAGGTGTAGGCGGCCGGTGAGGCCTTGATGACGTCATTGCCGGCGTCGACGACGATCGCGGCGCTCGGCAGCACGGCCAGCACCTCGGCAATGCCGTCGGGAAGCTCGTTGTTCGAGTGCAGATCAGCGGAATCGCGCGTGCGATCGGAGAACCGGAACGCCAGGATGGCGACGATGCCGATCGCCAGGCCCACGAGACCTGTCACTGCAGCTATGAACAACGGATCTTCCACACACACCAGCATACGGGCCTGCTGTTGAGAGGCTGGTCGGATATAATGACGGCGGTTCTGACATTAGCGAACTGTTCACCCAGCCGTCAGCATGGATTCACTGCTGACTGGGAAGGTGAGAACGATTCACGGCCCCGTGGCCGCAGCCGTGCATGCGCTGCAGCCAGGGGTCTGACGCTTCAATCTGAAAGGAAGCATTCCGAATGCGCGAGGTCTTCAAGGCCGAGCTCGAGAACATCGCCGACGAGCTCGTCGAAATGGCAGCCAAGGTGAGCGAGGCGATGCGCTCAGCGACTGAAGCTCTTGAGAACAACGACCTGGAGCTGGCGGAGAAGGTCATCGACGCCGATACCGAGATCGACAATATGACCGCCGGTCTCGACCAGCGCTCCGCTGAGCTGCTGGCGCTGCAGGCACCGGTTGCCGCTGACCTGCGTGTTGTCATCTCCGCGCTCAAGATGAGTGTGGCCCTCGAGCGGATGGGCGACCTCGCCCGTCACATCGCCTCGCTGGTGCGCATCCGCCACCCACAGCCGGCGCTGCCGGAGGGCTTCCGCGACGTGTTCCTGCGCATGGGCGAGGCCGCGATCCGGATCGGCGAGGAGATGGAGCAGCTGCTCGACAACCCGGGTCTGCGCGGTGTCCCGCTCATCAACGCCATCGACGAGGAGCTCGACCAGCTGCACCTGCGGGTCTTCGCGCTCATCGCCGACTCCGACCACGGCGCGCTCTCGCCCGCCCAGATCGCTGACATCACGCTGCTTTCGCGCTACTTCGAGCGCTTCGGCGATCAGGCCGTCAACGTCTCCCAGCGGGTCGAGTACCTGCTCACCGGCAGCTGGGTCCCGGATCTGTCCGCCAAGGACTGAGGCCTTCTCGCTGAGATGAGGCTCAGCTGCCGGCCGGTTCAGCATCATCGTCAGGGTCGCACTCAATCTGGGTGCGGCCCTGACGTTTCTGTGTGCGCCGGCGGCCGATGACACCGGTCGTCACGGCGACCCCGAGCAACAGCAGGCAGCCGCCTGCCACCTCGGCGGCGGTCGGCACATCGCCCTTGACCAGCCAGGCGGAGGTGACCCCGACGACGGGGACGAGGAGGGTGAACGGGGCGACCTCGGCGGCAGCGTAACGGCCGAGCAGTGTGTTCCAGGCGACGTAGCCGATGAGTGAGGCGCACAGTGCGGTGTAGGCCGTCGAGGCGACGACACCCCAGGTGGGGTTGGCCAGTGCGGTGCCGACGGCGGCCGGTCCGTCGATGATGAGGGAGAGGACGAACAGCGGAATCGGCACGACAGTGGCCGACCAGATCGTCAGGCTCACCCCGCCGACCCCGGCACCACGGGCGGCGACGTTGCCGATGCCCCACGACAGGGCGGCGGCGAGCACGACGACCACTGCGATGGTCGGCACGTCTGCGGTGCGCCCGGCGATGATGACCGCGAGCCCGGCGACACCGATGATGATGCCGATGACGCTGCGGGCGCGCGGCCATTCGCGCAGCACGATGACGGCGACGATGGTGGTGAACACCGCCTGCATCTGCAGCAGAATCGAGGCCAGGCCTGGCGGCAGGCCCATGGACATGGCGACGTAGAGCAGACCGAACTGGCCGGCGGACATGAACAGGCCCACGAGCAGGACCCGGCCGAAGCGCCCGCGCGGGAATGGGACGAAGAACACGGCGGGGAAGACGACGACGATGAAGCGTGCGACGACGAGCAGCAGCGGCGGCCAGTCCTGGACGCCGAGGTCGATGAAGAGGAAGTTGATGCCCCACAGCACGACGACGCCGAGGGCGATGAACACATCGCGGACGCTCATGCCCTGAGGCTACACCCGCCGGCAGCGACGCGAAGACGCCATCTCACCTGCGCGTGTGCTCGCGAGGTGAGATGGCGTCTGCGATGCTGGTGCGGTTCAGCGTCCCTGGTTGGCGACCTGGCCGATCGCCGCTTCTGCGGCTGCGGCGTCGAGGTAGGTGCCGCCGGGGTTGAGCGGTGCGAAGCTCTCGTCGAGTTCGTAGTGCAGCGGGATGCCGGTCGGGATGTTGAGGCTGGGGATGTCAGCGTCGGAGATCCCGTCGAGGTGCTTGACGAGTGCGCGCAGCGAGTTGCCGTGGGCGGTGACGAGCACGGTGCGGCCGAGCTGCAGGTCCGGCACGATCGAGTCGTACCAATACGGCAGCAGGCGCACGATGACATCGGCGAGGCATTCGGTGCGCGGGATCGCATCCCCGAGGTTGGCGTAGCGTGGGTCGCCGGCCTGGGACCATTCGGAGGAGTCGTCGAGGACTGGCGGCGGGGTGTCGAAGGAGCGGCGCCAGGTCATGAACTGCTCTTCGCCGAACTCGTCGCGGATCTCCTTCTTGTTCTTGCCCTGCAGCGCACCGTAGTGGCGCTCGTTGAGCCGCCAGGAACGCTTGACGTCGATCCAGGCGCGGTCGGCGTGCTCGAGGGCGATGTCAGCGGTGATGATCGCGCGCTTGAGCCGGGAGGTGTGCAGCACCTCGGGCAGCAGGTTCTTCTCTGCCAGCAGCTGGCCTGCGCGAGCGGCCTCGGTGCGACCCTGTTCGGTCAGCGGCACGTCGACCCAGCCGGTGAAGAGGTTCTTCTGGTTCCATTCGCTCTGCCCGTGGCGCAGCAGCACAAGGTTGTACGTCATATCTCCATTGTGGCACAGCGCCACCATGCAGAACGGGGGCAGGTCAGGCGGCCCAACGGCGGGCGGCATCAGCCGCCGGCTGCCTCACACCTTGAGGTATTCGTTGTCCTCGGCCAGCAGGTGTTCGAAGGCGGCGAGGTTGCGGGTGGACTCCCCGCGGCTGACCCGCCAGGCCCATTCCTTCTTCATCGAGGTGAGGAACCCGATGACGAGGAGTTCGTTGAAGCTCTCGTCGGCAGCTGAAAGGAACTTGCCGAGGATCTCGTCGATGAGGTCGTCGTCCCAGGCGCGCGGCGGGATCGAGGCGTTGAGGTAGACGTCGCCGAGCTTGTCGGTGGCGAACGCCAAGCCTTTGAGGCGGGAGTTCTTGTGCAGCAGCCAGGCGTGGAACTCGCCGTGGTTCTCATCGGCATGCCGGATGACGAAGGCCTGCAGGTCGATGCTGCGCGGGCTGCATTTGACCGACACAGTCGTCTTGAGCTTCTTCTCCCCCGGCAGGCTGACGACCGCGTGGGTGTCGGCGAGCCGGTCGACTTCGAGCCCGGATTCCTCAGCCCAGGTCACCAGCCGGTCGGCGGCGGCAAGCGGGTCGGTCGTGCGCATCTGTCGCTCCTGCCTCAAACGGTCGAAACTGCTGTTCTCAGCCTACGCTGTGGCACCGACACCGGACAGCCCATTGAGCACAGTGTCGACACAGTGCTCCCAGGTGAACCGGGCGGCCTGACGCACGGCTGCAGCAGCCATCTGCGCCCGGGTGTCGTCATCACCAAGCAGCCTGGCGATCGCCTGCGCCCACACCTCGGGGTCGTGCGATTCGAGGAGGACGCCGGTGGCGGGTGTGACGATGTGGCGCAGCCCGCCGACGGCGGCGGCGATGACCGGCGTGCCGCAGGCGGCGGCCTCGGCGGCGGCGAAGCCGAAGGACTCGCTGCGGCTGGGCACGAGCACCGCATCGGCGGCCCGGTACCAGTCGGCCAGCCGCTCGGCCGGTTCCGGGGGCAGCACAGTGATCGCCGGTTCGGCTGTGGCCGCCTCGGCCATCGCCCCGGCGGTCTGGGTGTCGGTGCCACTGGCGGCCCCGAGCATGTACAGCCGCGCGGACGGCAGCTGATCGCGCAGCTCTTGCATCGCTGCGATCGCGACATCGGTGCCCTTGATGTGCTGCATCCGCCCAACGGCCAGCAACACGGGGTCTGTTCCGAGCCCGAGGCGGTGGCGGGCGGCGTGACGGTCGCCGGGTGTGTAGACGGTGTGGTCGATGCCGGGCACCGCGGCGATGACGCGTGCCGGTGGCGTACCGAGCAGGTCGATGATGTCGCTGCGTTCGGCAGGAGTGTTGGCGATGGCGAGGTCGACAGCAGCCGCGATGCGCGGTTCGGCTGCCAGTCGGCCGGCCGGTTCGCGCCGGGTGCCGGTGTCGCGGTCCTTGACCGCGCCGATCGTGTGGAAGGACACGACGAACTTCGCGCCCGTACCGTGGGTCTCGCGCATCCGCAGGACGGCGGCGGCCGAGATCCAGTAGTGCGCCCAGATGACCTGGCAGTCCGCGAGCTGCGGCAGCTCGGCCAGCGCGGAGGCGATTCCATCGAGGTGTGTCAGCAGGTCCTCTTTGGTCCGGGCGGGGGTATGCAGCCGGTGGACCCGCACGCCGGGCCCGAGGTGGGAGCTGGCTGCCCAGGTGATCGGCGCCTCGGGCGCGGGGCCAGGGCGCGCAGTTGCCTCATCGACACTCAGTGCGGGGTCGGCGGTGATGATCTCGACCTGGTGACCGCGGGCTGCCAGTTCGGTGGCTGTGGCGCGGACGTAGACATTGAGCCCGCCGGCATCGCCCTGCCCGGGCTGGGCGCCGGGGGCGGTGTGCAGGCTGATGAGCGCGATGTTCACGCTGGTGGGGTGTCCTCTTCGTTGAAGAAGCCGGTGAGGATGCGGCGGACTTCTGAGCGGCCCTTCCACAGGATGGATCCGGCTGGCAGCAGGATGAGCTCGGCGGTCGGGAAGGCTTCGGCGTACCGCTGGGCCATCTCGACGGGGTGGGCGGGGTCGTCTTCGTGGGTGAGAACGAGAACCTCGCCGGAGAACTCGGCAGCGGCCTCCGGATTGTCGACGGCGATCTCACCGGCGAGGCCGACGCCGTCGGACATGTCGGTGTCGAAGAGAGCGTCGACCTTCTGGCGCACCCAGTCCTGGACCGGTTTCGCGGCGGTGAGGTCCTCCGGTTCAGTGGCGAGCAGCGCCTCGTACAGGCCCTCGCGGTCACCGGCCTTGAGCAGGCCGCGCATGAGGTGCAGGTGTTCGGCGTTGCGGGCGGCGATGTGGGCGGGGAAGCCGTCGAAGGACGCCGGCAGCACAAAGGCAACCTTCTCCAACTTGGTCGCTGCCGGGTGGCGGCTGGTGATGAGGCGGGCGAGGCCGCCGGCACTCATGGAGACGCCGAGGGCGCGGGTGGCCCGCGTGCGCTCGAGTGCGTCGGCCAGCTGGTCGGCGATCGTCTGATACGTCCAGGGCCGTCCCGGTGAGGGGCGGCCGCCGTGCCCGCCGAGGTTGACGAGCGCTCGCGTGCCGTCGACACCGGTGGCGAACGGGCGGGTGTCGCGGATCGCGCCGGAGAACCCGTGGCCGAACAGGGTCACAGGAGTGCCGTCGCCGAAGGTCGAGACATAGCCGGTGTCAGGACCGGGATGGTTGCGATCCGGTGCTGTCGCGGTATCGGTCATCGGCCGCGGAACCGGGGGTCGACGGAGCGCAGAGCCTTGCGCACATCAGCGAAGTACACGGCTGCAGCGACGAAGCCGAGCAGGGAGAGGAAGAACGGAAAGCGCACGCCGGCACCCAGCGGCAGGGCGAGGAATCCGACGACGGCGGCAACACCGAGCAGCACCGTCCAGAACACCTTCGACTTCTTATCCGCAGCACGGTAGACCTCGTCCTTGTAGCGCAGCGAATCGAGGAATGCGGCGATCTCGACGACGAAGGCGACGACGACGATCGCCAGGTAGAGAAGGCTCTGGATGTTGGCGAGGACCTGCATGCCCTCAGCCTAGCAAGCCGGACACCCGCAGCCCGCCGGTCACAGCCATGGCGATGATCACGGCGATGAGCATCGGCACCCGGCAGATGAGTGCCACGACGCCGGTGCCCACTCCGATGAGCCGGGCCGGGTCGGCCAGCTCCTGGCCGTCGAAGACCGCTGTCGTGAGTGCCACGGCGGCGATGAGGACGACGGCAGACCTGTCGAGCCACGTGCGGGCGGGGCTCGGGGCGGTCTCATCGGGACCTGCGGTGCGGGTCATGCCGCCGAGCCGCACGCCGGTCAGGCGCAGCAGGTAGGTGCCGCCGGCTAAGCCGGCGAGGCTGATGAGGAAGACGAGCGGGCTCACTGGCGACCACCGCCTCGGGAGCGGAGCGCTGCCCAGATGCCGAACGGCACCAAGGCGAGCAGCCCGGAGACTGGGCCGAGGCCCAGCGGCAGCAGCGGGGTGAGGGCGAAGGCGATGGCCATGCCGATGAGGGCGGTTGGGCCGGTGATGCGGTGTTTGAGGTCGGAGGCGATGAGGGCGAGCAGGATGACGGGGAAGGCGGCGTCGACGCCGAGGGCGTCGGCATCGACGATGCGGCCGAGCAGCTGGCCGGTGGCCGCGCCGACCGGCCAGCAGATGAAGATCGCGATTCCCGTGATGAGGAAGCCGTGCCAGCGGGTGCGTTCGGTGGGCTGGGCGCGGGAGAAGGCGACGGTCTCGTCGTTGACGAGGTGGGCGGCGAACAGTGAGCGGATGTCCTGCGGGATCCAGGCGCCGACGGTGAGGCCGAAGGGCAGGTTGCGGGTGTTGACGAGCAGGCCGGCGAGCACAGCGAGGATCGGGGCGCCGCCGGCGGCGATGACGCCGACGAAGGTGAGTTCGGCTGCCCCGCCGAGGGCGAAGATGGCGAGCGTGACGGTCTGCCAGACTGGGAAGCCGGCGGCCCCGGAGATCGCGCCGTAGGAGACTGCGACGGCGAAGATCGTCAGGGTGATGACCGCGATGGTGCGGTAGGCGCTGGCCGGCAGTTCGCTGCCGGCGGGTGTCGGGACCATGAGCACATGGTGCACGAGCCCACGGCGTTCGTCAAAGCGAACAGGCGTCCATTAGACTGGCCGCATGACCTCGTCCCCGCTGCCCCAGATCGCTGCCGCCCTGCGCCGTGAGCGCGCCCGCCTCGGGCTGAGCCTGTCTGAGGCAGCTAAGCGCGCAGAGGTGTCGAAGTCGACGCTGTCCGGCCTGGAGGCTGGCACCGGTAATCCGAGCATCGAGACGATGTGGGCGCTGGCGACTGCCTACCGGGTGCCGCTGGCCCAGCTGCTCGATCCGCCCGCTGCCGAGGTGTCGGTCATCCGGCGCGGTGAGCTTCCGCAGCTGGCCTCGGGGTCGGCGGACTATGCTGCGGTGCTGCTGAGCTCGTGCCCGCCGCATGCGCGCCGGGACCTGTATCTCATCACAGCCGAGCCGGGTTCGGTCAAGCATTCCGAGCCGCATGAGGCTGGCACGGTCGAGCACGTCATCATCGGCTCCGGATCGGCCCGGGCGACGGTGGCTGACGAGACGATCGAGCTGGGCCCCGGTAGCTACCTGCGCTATCCCGGCGATGCCGCCCACAGCTTCGAGGCACTCGAGCCCGGCACGCTGGCCGTGTTCGCCGTGCAGACCGGGTGAGCAGACAGGGCCGGGTGAGCCAGCGGTCCAGGTGAGCACCGCCTCGGGCGCGGGTCACTCGACCGGTGGGCCCTCCGAGCTGTCGCCTTCCAGGGTCGGCAGCTGCTCGCGGGCGTGACCGTCGGTCATGCCGGCGGCCTGCAGCAGGTCGGTGGCCAGCGGGCGGAGCAGCAGCACGAGTGTTTCGTCCTGGGAGTCGCGCACGGCCTCACCCTTGGGGTCGAGCCGGGCAGCGGCCTGCGACAGGTACTCCTCGGCCGGGACCCGGGAGGTGCCGCGGCGCAGCGCGACCCGCAGCCGGTTGGCACCCTCGCCGAGGTCGGCGACGATGGCGGCCATCTCCGGGCGCGGCTGGCCGAGTTTGGCCACGGCGAGGATGCGGCGGGCGATGACGCGCACGAGCCGCATCGCCCGGTCGGCGTATTCGCAGGCCTTCGCCAGGCGGGTGACCTCGGCGGCGTAGCGGCGAGAGCGGGCGTTGATGCGGGCGGCCTCCTGCGAGATCCGCAGCGAGGAGCGCCAGGAGTCGATCATCGCCTGGGTGTCACGTGCCCGGGAGAGGGTCCGCTCGGCGGCGTGGGCGTCGGCGCGCTTGAGCGCATCGGCGGCTTCGATGAGCAGTTCGGAGATCTCCTGCAGCAGCGCTGAGGCGCGATCGCGCGGGGCCTTGCGGGCATCGTGCGGGACGATGAGGGCCATGATGATCGCCACGGTCGCCCCGACGAGCGCGTCGATGGTGCGGTCGAAGGGCTGGGCGGCTACTGCCGGGGGCACGGTGACGACGTAGACGGACTGCACGCCGATCTGGGTGATGAAGATGCCCCCGGAGTTGATCATCGTGCCGATGAGCAGGCCGATGAACAGCACGATCATGAGCTGGATGATGCCCTGGCCGAACAGGTGGACCATCACCTCGCCGGTGAGCACCCCGAGGGTGGCACCGAGCCCGATCTCCATCGCCCGGCGCAGCCGGCGATCGGCCATGACACCGGTGCCCACGGCTGCGGCGACGGCGGCGAGGAAGGGGTATTCGTGGCCGAGGACGAGGTAGCAAAACGCGTAGGCGGCTGTCGCGCCGATCGTGACCTGCAGCAGCTGGGAAATGTTCGTCCGGATCCGGCGCGCGCCGATCCGCGAGCGGTTCTCCGCGACGCTGCCGAGGTGGCGGGGCCAGTCGGTCGGGCGGGCCCACGAGGGCTGCTGCATCGGCTCTCCTCCTGCCCTTCGGCGCTGCGGACTGAGATCAACAGCTGGCTGACCAGCGGCGGTCACCTGGCTGCACATCATTGAGTCTACTCCGGTGACATGGGGCTTCTCTGCTGTGGGCGGCTCTGCTGTGAGACGAGATCGGCCGGTTGCAGCGCAGAGTCGGTGACGATGAGAGCATGACTGATGCACCAACCGCGCCGCTGTTCAGTGAGACCGTGCGGCGCGAATTCTACGACCGCCGAGTTCTCGTCCTCGACGGCGCGCTCGACGACGACAACGGCACGCTGCTCGCCACCCAGCTCATCACCCTGGCAGCCGACGACCCCACCTCTGACATCTCCCTGTGGATCCACTCCCCCGGCGGTTCGGTGCCGGCCATGCTGGCGATACGCGATGTCATGCACACGATCCCGAATGACGTCTCGACGCTGGTGCTCGGCATCGCCTACAGTGCAGGGCAGTTCCTGCTGTCTGCCGGGACGAAGGGAAGGCGCAGGGCCCTGCCGCACGCGCGCGTGCTCACGCACCAGGGTTCGGCCGTCATCGGCGGCTCTGCTGTCGACATCTCACTCCAGGCAGACGACCTGCGGCACACGCGCGACACCGTGCTCGGACTCATCGCAGCAGACACCGGGCAGCGGCTCGAGCAGGTATTCGAGGATTCGCTGCACGACCACTGGTATACGGCGCAGGAGGCGCGTGACTACGGCTTCATCGACGTGATCGTCGAATCGTTCTCCGACTACCGCCCGCAGGCACGTTCGACAGCCGGCTTCACACCTCAGAAGGAGGCTGATGCCTGATGGGCAGCTACACCATTCCCAATGTCATCACCCAGCACCCCCGCGGCGAACGCATCGTCGACGTCTACTCCCACCTGCTCACCGAACGCGTCATCTACCTGGGCACAGGAATCGACGCCGGCGTGGCGAATGCACTCATCGCGCAGCTGCTGCACCTGGAGACCGAGAGCCCCGAGCGCGACATCCAGCTCTACATCAACTGCGAAGGCGGTGACCCGAGCGCCATGCTCGCTGTCTACGACACGATGACCTTCATCAAACCCGATGTGGCCACCACCTGCGTGGGGCAGGCCGTGGCGGTCGGCGCGGTTCTGCTGGCAGGCGGTGCCCTCGGCAAGCGTGCGGCCCTGCCCCACGCGCGCATTGTGCTGCATCAGCCCGCCGCCCAGGGACGGGGCACGATCCCGGACCTCATCCTGAGGCAGACGAGGTGATCCGCTTGCGCTCGGACATCGAAGAGGTGCTGGCACACCACACTGGTCAGAGCCTCACGACGCTGCGGGCTGACACTGACCATGATCGGGTCTTCACCGCCCGGCATGCCCGCGACTACGGCCTGCTTGATCATGTGCTCACTCAGCGGTGAGCAGAACGGGGCTCCAAACGCGATTCGCTCACGCAGCGAGCGCACACGACATGGTGACGGAGGTGACCTGCGCGTGCGGGGTGCGCGACGATGAGAGCGATCGTGCGACATCGGCGGTGAGATCGAGCAGGCTGGCGCCCAGGGCGCCGCTGACTGCGGCGAGGATCTCGCTTGAGGGGTCTTTGAGGCTGCGTTCGATCTCAGACAGGTACTGCGGCGAGACCCCCGCCCGGCCTGCAACCTGATCAAGTGTCTGGCAGCGAGCGTTCCGCCGCTGCCTCAGCGCCTGGCCGGCCATCTGCCGCCACAGCGGTTTGCGCGAGCGCGCGGTGACCGGGCCTGTGGCAGGAGGTGCGTGATCGACGTCTGCGACGACGTATATCTCAGTCATGCTTCATGGTAGGCCGCACGCTCTCAGCCTGTCTGCGAATCTGCTGACAGCAGAGATGGGTGGTCCGGCCCGTCGACCGCTGTGCTGCGAATCCCATTGATCACCTGCCCGGCACGGTCGGTTATGTGACATGCTGGGACTCGGCGACAGGAGGACAGATGACCACGAATCTCACGCGCGCGCAGGCGCGCTCCCGTTCGGAGCTGCTCAGTGTCGAGCTCTACACCGTCGACCTCGATCTCAGTGCGGCCACAGATCCTGATGCGGAGACGTTCGCCTCGACGACGATCGTCGATCTCGATGCTGTGCGCGACGGTGAGACCTTCATCGACCTCATCGCCGACTCGGTCTCATCGGTCACGATCAACAATGAGCCGCTCAATCCGCGTGCGGCCTTCGACGGCGCCCGCGTCCACTTCCCTGTCACCGCCGGGGCGAACCGGCTGGAGATCACCGCCGCCTGCCTGTACTCGCGTTCCGGTGAGGGCCTGCACCGGTATGTCGACCCGGCCGATGACAAGGTCTATCTCTACACCCAGTACGAGCCCACTGACGCCCGGCGGGTGTTCGCGAACTTCGACCAGCCCGACCTCAAGGCCCGGTTCCAGTTCACCGTCACCGCGCCGAAGGACTTCTCCGTCCTCAGCAACTCCCCGGTTGCCAGCGTCTCGGCACCGGCGCAGGGTCTGCTGCGCCACGAGTTCGGTGTCACCGGCGTGCAGTCCTCCTACATCACCTGTGTGACCGCTGGCCACTACGCCTCGGCGACGGACACCTACACGCATCCGAAGACCGGGCAGACGATCGAACTCGGCATCCACACCCGTGCCTCACTGGCCGAGCACATGGATGCCGCGTCGATCTTCACCGTCACCAAGCAGGGCCTGGACTTCTTCCACGAGCAGTTCGACTACCCCTACCCGTGGGGCAAGTACGACCAGATCTTCGTGCCTGAGTACAACCTCGGCGCGATGGAGAACCCGGGCCTGGTGACGTTCACCGATTCCCTCATCTTCCGCGACAAGGTCACCCGCGCCTCCTATGAGGCGCGCGCCAATGTCATCCTGCATGAGATGGCGCACATGTGGTTCGGCGACCTCGTGACGATGGCGTGGTGGGATGACCTGTGGCTCAAGGAGTCGTTTGCCGACTACATGGGCGGCCTCGCTCTGGCTGAGGCCACCGAGTTCGATGACGGCTGGGTGACCTTCGCCCTGCAGCGCAAGGGCTGGGCGTACCGGCAGGACCAGTATCCGACGACCCATCCGATCGTCGCCGACATCCCCGATGTCGAGGCCGCCAAGCTCAACTTCGACGGCATCACCTACGCCAAGGGCGCCTCGGTGCTCAAGCAGCTCGTCGCCTACGTCGGCCAGGACGCCTTCATGGAAGGCACCCGCCAGTACTTCCGCGCCCACGAGTTCGGCACCGCGACTCTGACCGACTTCCTCACCGCGCTCGAGACAGCCGCCCCGGACCGCGATCTGGCCGCCTGGGCCGACGCGTGGCTGAAGACGACCGGGGTCTCCGAGCTCAGCTTGGAGATCGACACGGATGACGAGGGCACCATCACCGCCGCTCAGGTGGTGCAGCAGAACTCCGGGACCGGCACCTCGGGTGCGGGTGAGGCCGGCGCCGAGGTGGTGCGCCCGCACCGACTCCAGCTCGCCGGATTCGTCCGCAAGAGCAGTGTGCTCACACGCACGCAGACGTGGGAGATCGACTTCGATTCGGCGCGTGCCGAGATCCGGGAACTGGTGGGCGTCGCGCGCCCGGATCTGCTGCTGCTGAACTACGGTGACGACGACTTCGTCAAGGTCCGCCTCGATGACACGTCCACGCAGACCGCGCTCAGGCACGTGTCCCGGTTCGCTGATCCGATGGACCGGGCACTGGTGTGGTCGGCTCTGACGAATGCGATGCGCGACGGACTGCTGCCGGTCACTGACTACCTCACCGCCTACAGCCGGTCGCTCAGCCGCGAGACCCACGCCGGGATCTCGGCTGCGCTCATGCGCACGATGCTCACCGCGCTTGATGAGTGGCTGCCGGAGCGGTTCGTCGACCCCGCCCTCGACGGGCTGCTCGGTGTCAGCTTCGATGCGCTGGCGGCCTCGAAACCGGGTTCGGATGAGCAGCTGGCGCTGGCCCGCACGCTGCTCTCCCTCGTGCTGCGCAGCGCGAAGGTCCGCACATCGACCCCGCCGGTGCGCGCCGGCCGGGAGCTGGCTCAGGCGATGCTCGCTGTCGAAGCCGGTTCCGATATGCGCCCGGACTTCCCGGGCCTGACGATCGACCATGCGCTGCGCTGGCATGCGCTGACCGCGCTGGCGACTCTCGGCTGGGCCGATGTGCCCGATATCGATGCGGCGCTGGCGGCCGACCAGACCGGTTCGGGTCGGCTGCACGCGCTGACCGCCGAGGCCGCCCGGCCGCTGCCGATCGCCAAGCAGCGGGCATTCACCGCGGCAACGAGTGATGAGTCGCTGAGCAATGACGTCATCTCCGCGCGCATCGCCGGGTTCACCGTCTCCTCTGGACTGCCGATCACCGAGCCGTTCGTCGAGGAGTACTTCCGGCTGCTCGCAGGGTTCTGGGATCGGTCGATCGAGATCGCCCGCCGGCTCGTCAACGAGCTCTACCCCAGCTGGTCGATCCGCCCGCGCGAGGTGCTGCAGATGACCGATGACTGGCTGGAGTCGAACCCTGACGCCCCGGCAGCACAGCGGCGCCTGCTTATCGAACGCCGCGATGACCTCGCCCGCTCCATCCGGCTCAGGGCCGCCGATGAGGACACCGCTGGCAAGCACTGAACGATCGCCAGCAGACCTCCCGCTGGGAGCCGGTGGTGACAGCCGTGTTCATTCGGCCAGATGACCCGCGGTGCCGGTTCGCTGGAGTGCGGCTCACGCGCGACGACATGCAGGCAGTCGAACCAGGCGACAGAACCACAGCGTCGAACAGCCCCGCCGGCCCCGGTGTGCGAATCGGGAGCGATGGGGTTGCTCGGCGGCATCGGCTCATATTCTCGGGAAGCGGCGCTTCTCGTCGAACGGCTTGACTTCGAACATGTCGATCCCGCGATCTTTCAGCCCCTGAAGTACGCGTCGCTGCCGATCCACGCATAGCTGTGGGCTCGCTCGCGCCAGGCGTATGAGCTGATCTCGCTCGTACCCTCGGTGTTCTCAGCGAATCCGACGTAGCCCTCGACTCGCCCTTCGTTCACGCTGAAGAGGTCAACGTCGAACGTTGAGCATCCTGTCACACCGAGGTCGGCCACTGCGTCGGCGAAGCGCTGGGACACAAGCGTCGGAGGACCACCCCAGAGAATATCGCCGCGGCGCTTGCCGCGACTGTCGGTACTGCGTTCGAACCACACAGGAAACGGGATCTCTTCGAGTTTCCCGTCGGCTACGACATCGAACACCTCTCGTCCGTCGTCGAGCCTCGGAGAACCCAGATCCGGACGGCCCTCCCAGTTCGTGTGAATCCAGAAGTCCCGCTGAGTGCTCAGCGGCTTGATTTTGTACCACGCGGTCACCATGCACTCCTTCCGTCAGCACTGATAGTACGTGTCGGAAGCGTTGTGCGTTTCTGCGCGCGGATCTGGAGACGCAGCCCGGCCACGGCTCCTGGAACAGACCGAACCGGGTCTGGGATCACGGATCGGCACCCGTGTGGCTGAGGTGCGGAGTGCGTTCCTCGCCTTCACAGGGGCGTGGCTTACTCCCGTGTGTGCGAGCTTCAAGCAGGCTCACGCAGCAGTCTGGCCGAGCCGCGTCCTGCTTCCGAAGCTCACGTTGAGAAGGCTGGCCGCCGAGTCTCCGTGTGTTGCCAGCGCCGAAACCGCAGAGCACCTGCGCACGGATGGAAGCACCGGTGCGGTGTACGCATCTGCCTCAGTCGGCGAGCGCCTCAGCGACGAGCTCGAGGGTGCGCACACGTGCCGGTGCCGCATCGAGCGGATCGGACTCGTAGGAGCCGGCGACCGGCTGGAGCATGATCTCGTCGACGCCGAACCGCTCGGCATCGGCCCGCAGCTTGGCTGCTACCTGATCCGGAGTGCCGATCGCCCACGGGGCGGTCATCTGCTCCGCCAGCGCGCGGTGGCCATCGGTCATGAGCTCATCGACGCGCGCGCCGACGGTCGGCAGCGGGCGCATCGGGTCGCCGACGCGCAGATTCGCCATCGTGTACTGGTAGGGGCCGGCGAGCTTCCACGCCTCTTCTTCGGTCTCAGCGGCGATCGTGTTGACGGTGACGAAGGTCTTCGGCGTGCTGCCGTACTCGGTGGCGGTGAACTCGCTGCGGTAGAGCCCCAGCGCCGTCTCGGTGCCGCGGCCGGCGAAGTGATGAGCGAAGACGTACGGGAGGCCGAGGACGGCAGCGAGCTGAGCGGAGTACCCGCTCGAACCCAGCAGCCACACCTCGGGCGCGGCATCGAGATGCGGAGTCGGTGAGAGCCGGTGCACCCTGTCGCCGAACATCGGGATCTCCGCACCACCGGGGCTGAAGAGGCTGAGGATGTCGACGATGTGCTGCGGGAACTGCTCGACCGGGTCGAGAGTGTTGCCGGCACGGTCGACCATGCGGCCCTCGCCGAGGTGACCGCGCATCGCCGCTGAGGTGATCGGGTCGGTGCCCGGTGCCCGGCCGATGCCCAGGTCGATGCGGTCGCCGTAGGCGGCGGTCAGCAGGGCGAACTGCTCGGCAACGGCCAGCGGTGCGTGGTTGGGCAGCATGACGCCGCCGGAGCCCAGCCGGATCTGTTCGGTGTCCTGGCCGAGGTACATCAGCTCGGTGGCCGGGGCTGTCGAAGCGACTGAGGGCATGTTGTGGTGCTCGGCCACCCAGTAGCGGGTGAAGCCGAGACGGTCGGCGGTGTCGACGAGCTGTTTGGAGGCGCGCAGGGCCTGACCGGTCGTCTGGCCATCGCGCACAGAGATGAGATCGAGAACGGAGAGCTTCATATCCGAACGAACAGTGTGCGCAGGCCGAACATTCCCGCTCACAGTGCGGACAGCAATGGCCTGATTGTGAGACACATGGCACCCTCGGGGACTATGACGAAGCCGCCCGAATCCACCGCCGCAGACACTGCGGCCGTGCAGCCGCCGATCGCCCGCGACCCGCGACAGGAGCGCAATGCCCGAATCGCGGTGACGATCTTCCCGCTGCTCGTCCTCGGCGGCGGCATCATCGGCTTCCTCGCCCCCGGTGCCTTCACCCCGATGGCTGCGGCGGTGCCGTGGCTGCTTGGCGTCGTCATGTTCTTCATGGGCCTGACGCTGACGCTGCCGGACTTCACCCGCATCGCCAAACGGCCATGGGTCGTGGCGATCGGCCTGGGCGCCCAGTACATCATCATGCCGCTGGCCGGATGGCTGGTGGCCACCGCGCTCGGTCTGCCGCCGGAACTGGCCGTCGGCGTCATCCTCGTCGGCTGTGCACCCGGCGGCACTGCCTCGAATGTCGTGACCTACCTGGGACGCGGCGATGTCGCCCTGTCGGTGACGATCACCACCTGTTCGACGCTGCTCGCCCCGCTGCTGACACCGGTCCTAACGCTGTGGCTGGCCGGGCAGTTCATGGAGGTCAGCGCTACCGCGATGATGATGTCGATCGTCAAGACCGTCTTCGTCCCGGTCGTCGCCGGTGTCCTCATCCGCGCCTTGGCCGGGCGTCTGGTCGATGCGATCATGCCGGTGCTGCCGTGGCTGTCGACCCTGGCGATCACACTCATTGTCGCGATCGTCGTCGCCGGCTCCGCCGGCGCCCTCGTCTCAGCCGGCGTGCTCGTCATCGTCGCGGTCATCCTGCACAACTGCGTCGGCCTCAGCATGGGGTATGCCGTCGGCCGACTCACCGGCCTGAGCGCACCGGAGCGCCGCGCCCTGACCTTCGAGGTCGGCCTGCAGAACTCCGGTCTGGCAGCGACCCTGGCCACAACCTACTTCTCACCGCTTGCCGCCCTGCCGGGCGCAGTGTTCTCGGTGTGGCACAACGTCTCCGGTGCCGTCATGGCGGCATTCTTCGCCCGCCGCGCCGACTGAAGGCCGAAACGCGATACCGTCTGAGCACCGGCCTCAATACCACCGGCCTCAAGCGCACTGACCTCCTCGAGCATGGGCACCCGGTGCGCGCCTGCGCACGGGCAGGACGCCGTGCGAAGGCGGCCGCCGGGATTCCCCCAAGCGGCCGCCTTGTCAATGCCTCAGCTCAGCTGAGCTCAGCTCACTTGGCTGCCTCGTCGAAGGCGGCTTCGAGCACGTCGAAGGCATCGGCGAGCAGCTCATCGGAGATCGACAGCGGCGGCAGGAAGCGCAGCACGTTGCCGAAGGTTCCGGTGACGAGGACGAGCACGCCGTTCTTCGCGGCGTAGTCGGCCACGGCCTTCGCGAGCTCCGGCTTCGGCTCGGAGGTCTCGGCGTCGACGAGCTCAACGGCCTGCATGGCGCCGCGGCCGCGGATGTCACCGATCTCCGGGTGGGCCGACTGGATCTTCGTCATCCGGTCGACGATCGTCTCACCGATCGCAGACGCGCGCTCGACGAGGCCGTCGTTCTCGTAGGCCTCGATCGCACCGAGGGCTGCGGCCACGGCGGTCGGGTTGCCGCCGTAGGTGCCGCCGAGCCCACCGGCGCCCACAGCGTCCATGATCTCCGCACGGCCGGTGACAGCCGAGAGCGGCAGGCCGCCGGCGATGCCCTTGGCGGTGGTGACGAGGTCGGGCTCGATGCCCTCCCATTCGCTGGCGAACATCTTGCCGGTCCGGCCGAAGCCGGCCTGGACCTCATCCGAGATGAAGACGATGCCGTTCTTATTGGCGTATTCGACCAGTGCCGGCAGGAAGCCCTCGGCCGGGACGATGAAGCCGCCCTCGCCCTGGATCGGCTCGATGAGGATCGCGGCGACGTTCTCGGCGCCGATCTGCTTGTCGATCATCGTCATGACGCGCTTGGCCGCGTCCTCACCGGAGACCTTGGTGCCGTAGGTGAGGTTGTCGCGGTACGGGTACGACATCGGTGCGCGGTAGACCTCGCCGGCCAGCGGGCCGAAGCCTGCCTTGTACGGGTGGGCCTTGGCGGTCAGTGCCATCGTGAGGTTGGTGCGGCCGTGGTAGGCGTGGTCGAAGGCGACGACGGCGTTGCGCTTAGTGTGGGCGCGGGCGATCTTGATCGCGTTCTCCACCGCCTCGGCACCGGAGTTGAACAGCGCCGAGCGCTTCTCGAAGCTGCCTGGGGTCAGGCGGTTGAGCGCCTCGGCGACCTCGACGTAACCCTCATACGGGTTGACCATGAAGCAGGTGTGGGTGAAGGCGCCGAGCTGCTCGGTGGCGCGCTCGACGACACGCTCATTGGAGTTGCCGACGGTGGTCACGGCGATGCCGGAGCCGAGGTCGATGATCTGGTTGCCGTCGATGTCCTTGAGGATGCCACCACCGGCGGCGACGATGTAGGCCGGGAGGCTGACGCCGACGCCGCCTGCCACAGAGGCCTTGCGACGCGACTCGAGCTCCTGGGACTTCGGCCCGGGGATCTCAGTGACAAGTTTGCGTTCCTGCGGCAGTCCAGCGCCGCCCTTTTCCAAAGTGGTCATATCCGCATCGTAGACCCCGCATGCCAGTCAGGGCACGTCAGGTACCAGCACGCGAAACGCCCCTTCTCGCCAGGCTCCCGTGCCCGAGGTGTGGGTCACGTTGCCGTGCCCGAGGTGTCAGCGGGCTCCGGGCAGCCTGCGCGGGTCGACAGCGGGGTTGCGGGGGATCCGCGGTGGGGCTTCGCGGGTGCGGGTGGGGGTGACGATGACCTCGGCGTTGGCGGCGATCCGCTCCTCGGTCTCCTCCCCTGACTCGTCTGCTTCGGTGACGCTCGTGGCGACCATCAACTCAGCGTCGACGGGCAGGCTGCGCTTGATGAGGGCGAGCGCGATCGGTCCGAGCTCCCAGTGCACCGCCGCCGAGGTGACAGCTCCGACCGCGCGCTGGGCGCCGCGGACCTCGGCATAGATCGGCGAGCCGGGTTCGGGCAGGGTGTGGGCGGAGCCGTCGAGGTGGAGGAAGACCAGCCGGCGCGGGGGCTGGCCGAGGTTGTGGACGCGGGCGACGGCCTCCTGCCCGCGGTAGCAGCCCTTGGCCAGGTGGACGGCTGAGCGCAGCACGTCGAGTTCGCCGACGAGGGCCTTGTGGTCGGCATCGGCTGGGCCGGGTCGCCAGGCTTCGATGCGCAGCGCTTCGAAGGCATCGCGGCCGACGACCTCGACGCCGTCGGCTGCCGGGTCCCAGTCGAGCAGCTGCTTGACCGGTGCGACGGCGATGCGCATGTCGACAAGGTGGCCCGGATGTTCGGGGCTTGGAGTGGCCTGCTGTGCGGAGACGTCGAGTTCGGCGTCAATCGCAGCATAGGAGGCTGAACCGGCGCCGATGTTCGGCCACGGGTCGTCGAAGACGAAGGCGGCCGGCAGCGAGGCCGGCGGGTCGCCGATGATGCCGAGGCACTGGAATTCGCTGCTGCGGTCGGTGAGTTCGATGCGCATCATGAACTTCATCGATTCGAGGAACGCGATCGCATCAGCCGGGTCGGTCTCGCTTAAGAGCCACAGGGTCTCGCCGTCTTCGTAGAGCTTGAGCCAGTGCTCGATGTGCCCGGTCGGTGAGAGCACGAGCGTCTCACTCGACTGCCCAGCAGTCAGGGTGTCGATCTTCTGGGTGGTGAGCGTGTTGAGCCAGGTGAGCCGGTCGGGGCCGGTGAGGGAGAGGACGCTGACAGAGGACAGGTCGGCCACAGCCTTGCCGTCGGCCAGGCGGCGCTGTTCGCGCAGCGGGCTGCCGAGGTGGGCGACCTCATTCTCCCGGTGCCCGGTTCCGAACACGGCGGCTGAGCGGTTGAAGCGCAGGGCGTTCACGGCATTCTCCTCTTCACTGACATCGGTCCTTCCGGCTCCACCGTACGCGACTGCGGTGGGCACGGCACTCAGCGGCGAGGCGGGGTTCAGCCGCCGCGGCCGATGGGTGTGCGGACCTTCTTGAGCTGCTCTTCGAGCTCACGGAACATGCTGTCGAGGTCGATCTTGCCGATCGCATCGCCGATCCCCTCGATCGCCCCGGACAGCAGCCGGTAGAGGTCGCTGTCGGCCAGCTTGCGCATGACATTGAGCAGCGGGCGCAGCTCGTCGGCGGCCTCGGTGAGCGTGGTGTCGAGTTCGTCGATGGCGTCGCGGACCGGTGGCAGCAGGCCTGCGGTGTCGATGTCGTGGATCTTCTGCTGGGCGGCGTCGAAGGCCTCGATCGCGGCTGGGGCGTCGCGGATGACGTCGGTGGCCTTGTCGATGGCCTGGCCGGCATCGTCGATGGACTCGAACCAGGTGCCGGAGTCCGGCAGCGGCCGCAGCTTCTGGGCCCGGAAGTCGACCACCTCGGCGGCGGTCGAGAGGACCGGGCCGGCATCGCTGAGCAGCGTGTGCATCTCGTCGGTGACGGTGCGAACGGCGGCGACATTGTCGCCGAGCTTCGGGGTCTGCGACAGTCCGGTCAGCGTCCAGGTGTCGAGCCCGTGTTGGGCGGATTCGAGTTCGTCGATCGCAGCCTGCAGGTGCCTGGGGGCTGCCTCGGGTTCGTCGTAGAGCGCAGCGACGTACTTGTCAGCGGCGTCCGAGGCGTCCTGCAGGTCCTGGGCGACGGCGCTGATGCGCACATAGGCGAATGCTGCCAGCGCCGCGATGGCGAGCAGGATGACGATGAGGGTGAGGCTGATGCCCAGCGTGCGGCGACGCACGTCTGCTCAGCTCACCTTCTTCAGCCGGGCGGAGGCGTGGCTGGTGAGTTCGGTGCCGAGGGCGGCCATGTCCCACGCCCACATGAGCTCGCCATTCACGAGCCCGTACATGCGGGTCGAGGCGGTGTACTCCTTGGCGCTGCGGGTACGGGCGACGACGTCGGTGCTCAGGTCGATGCGCGGGCCGTTGACCCGGCCGGCGTAGAGCTCCATGATCCCGTTTGGGTGCACGATCGAGACGTCGAGGTCGAAGTCGCCGTTGTCGTTGCGCAGCCCTTCGACCGCCTCGGCGGTGGTGTAGGGGGATTCGCCGGTGGGGACCATGAGGCCGGGGCCGGCGTCGAAGTCCTGCCGGTCGCGCACGAGCTGCCAGATCCCGGTCTCGATCGAGAGCGTGTCGGCCGGCTTGCCGTCCTCATCGAGCGTCCACGCGTGTGCGGAGTACGCCAGATAGGGCACGTCGCCGGGCACGGTGAAGTCGACGCGCTGGCCGAACTGCTTCTCCGGGGTGCCGGGGTAGCCGACGACGCCCACGCCTTCCCAGGAGCCGATCAGCCAGGACAGCGGGACGAGCTCGCGGTTGAGGTTCGCGTCGATCTCAAGCGGCATGACTGCCGATCACCGGTTGGTCTTGAACAGGTTGGTGATGACCTTGACGGCCACGCCGAGCGTGCCGAGGGCGGCGAGGCCGACGAGTCCGGTGAAGACGATTTCCAAAGCAGCAATGTTGTCCATGCGCTCGATTGTACCCACCGGTCAGCAGCGCTGCACTCGCGGCTCAGCGGTAGAGCAGGATCCGCTCCAGCAGGTAGACGACGGTGCCGCCGAGGGCCACCGGGGTGGCGCCGACGGCCAGCTGCACGGCGAACCGGCGGGCCTTGTCGCGGCGGCGCTCGCGCTGGATCCGCACGGCCTGGAACTTCGCGACCGCCATAATCGACAGCATCCGGTCGACGGCTGCCACGAGTAAACCCATCGCCCCGCCGAGCACGAGTGAGACGAAGAGGGTGACCGATCCTGAGTGCATGAGGGCTGCGACAACTCCGGCGCCGAGCACCGCGACAGCGAGTGCCAGCGGGGAGGTGTAGCGGGCCGGGAACGGCAGCGCGGTCGCAGCCTGGGCGAGGATGATCGCCACCAGAGCGACGACCACACCCTCCCGGTCACCGGGCACACTGAGGGCTGCGATCCAGCTGGCGGCCGAGAGCACGATGACCAGGCCCGCGACCTGGGCGGAGACGTTGGCGACAGCGTGGGAAGCATCGACGCCGCGGGCGAGGTTCTGCACGAACGCCCACAAAAGTCCGATGCCGGTGATCGTCGGCAGCCATTCGACATAGGGGGCGGATTCCTGCGCCCAGACGGCGGCCATCCCGGCCAGGCCGAAGAGCAGCAGCATGACGCCGGTGGCCCGCGGCTGCGGCGAGTCCGTCAGCCTCGGCCAGCCGTAGGCGAGTGCGGCGACGAGCACGGCAGCGGCAGCAGCCAGCGGCCCATAGCCGAGGAAGCTGGTGACACCCAGCCCAACGGCCAGGCCCAGCGCCACAGCAACACGTATCCATCTCATCAGCTTCATTGTGCCGTACACCGCACTGATCCGACACTCAGGCACCGGCCTCACCGGCGCACCCACCTCGTTATACTGACGCCAGAGCGTCTCCCTCCACCGGGCCCGGCGGCGGCCGGCCCGCAGTGTCCGGGGAGGCAGGGAATGCGTCGCGTGGAGGAGATTGCCCATGGTTCCATCCGCTCCCGAGGCGGTTCTCACCGAAGCCGCGGAGCTCACCGATGACGTGCGTGCGCTGCTGTCGCAGGCCGCTGCCGCTGACGGCATCGCCCCGATCTCCGATGGGCTCCTGGAGGCCGCCGGTGACGACCCGTGGATCATGCTCGAAGCCCGGGCCGGTGATGAGCTCATCGGCTTCGGCATCGCCGCAGCCCAGGGCGAGCGAGGTGCGCTCGAAGCCGTCATCGCCCCGTCCGCCCGCGGCAACGGCTACGGCCGCACGCTCGTCGATGCGCTCATCGCACGTGCCGGCCGCCCGGTGTGGATGTGGTCGCACGGTGACCACCCGGCTGCTGCGACGATCGCGACGACCCACGGCTTCTCCCGCGCTCGTGAGCTGCTGCAGCTGCAGACCGGGCCAGTGGGAGAGCTCTCGCTGCCCGACCGCCCGGCCCCGGACGGGGTGACGCTGCGCTCCTTCGCCCCCGGTGATGAGCCCGGCTGGCTGGCGGTCAACAACGCCGCCTTCGACTGGCACCCCGAACAGGGCCACCAGGAGCTTGCCGACATCGAGGCGATCGTCACCGCCCCCGGCTTCGACCCGGATTCGGTCATCATCGCCACCACTGCTGGCGAGGATGGCCGCGAGCAGATCATCGGATTCCACCAGACGAAGCTCTCCGACGACCACCCGTCGGGTCAGCGGGTCGGGGAGATCTACGTCATCGCCACCGACCCTGCCGTCCATGCCCGCGGCGTCGGCCAGGCGCTGACCGTGGCTGGGATGCGCTACCTCATCGACGCCGGTGCCGAGTTCATCGAGCTCTACGTCGAATCCGACAACGACCCGGCCCGCCGGCTCTACGCCCGGCTGGGCTTCGACCGGGAGATCATGCACGTCAGCTACGCCCCACCGCAGGAGTCCTGACATGTACGACGTCTCCGCCTTCGGCGCCACCCACGACCTGCCTGCACCGGCCGACCGGTTCCTCGACCGTGAGCTGTCGTGGCTGGCGTTCAACGAACGCGTGCTCGCCCTGGCTGCTGATGAGACGATCCCGCTTTTGGAGCGGGTGAACTTCCTGTCGATCTTCGCGTCGAACCTCGATGAGTTCTTCATGGTCCGCGTCGCCGGGCTCAAACGCCGCATCGCCACCGGTTTGGCCGTCCCCTCGGTCACCGGCGCGCAACCGCGGGCGGTGATGCGTTCGCTGGGCAAGCACACCCACGCGCTCATGGAGCGCCACGCCGCCCTCTTCACCGAGGACATCGAACCAGCCCTCAGCCGCGAGGGCATCCGGCTCGTGCGCATGGACGAGCTCACCGGTGAGGAGCAGACGATCATCGACGAGATGTTCGACACCCAGGTGTTCCCGGTCCTCACCCCGCTGGCCGTCGACCCGGCGCATCCGTTCCCCTACATCTCCGGGCTCTCGCTCAACCTCGGGGTGCTGCTGCGCCACCCGCAGGCCGGCAATGAGGTCTTCGCCCGCGTCAAGGTCCCGCAGTCGCTGCCGCGCTTCGTCGACGTCGCCGCCTCCAACCGCACCCAAGGGGTCTCGCCCGAGGCGCCGGCCCGGTTCGTGGCGATGGAGGACATCATCGCCGCCAACCTCGACCGGCTCTTCGAGGGCATGGACGTCATCGGCTATTCGCTGTTCCGCGTCACCCGCAACGAGGACCTCGAAGTCGAAGAGGACGACGCCGAGAACCTCCTCAAGGCCCTGGAGAAGGAACTGACCCGCCGCCGCTTCGGTCCCGCAGTGCGCTTGGAGGTCACCGAGGAGCTGCACCCGCGAGTGCGCCGCATCCTCGTCCAGGAACTCGAGATCGACGAATCGGAGATCTACGAACTGCCCCGGCCGCTCGACATGCGGGGCTTGAACGAGCTGGCCTCGATCGCCCGCGAAGACCTGCACTTCCCGCAGGCGGTGCCGGCGATGAACCGCTACCTGTCCCAGGCGGAGACCTCCGACCAGGTCGACATCTTCGAGGCGGTCAAGGAACGCGACATCCTCCTGCACCACCCCTACGATTCGTTCTCCACGAGCGTGCAGGCCTTCATCGAGCAAGCGGCCAACGACCCGAACGTGCTCGCCATCAAGCAGACCCTCTACCGCACCTCCGGCGACTCCCCCATCGTCGATGCGCTCGTCGACGCCGCCCAGGCCGGCAAGCAGGTGCTCGCCGTCGTCGAGATCAAGGCCCGCTTCGATGAGGAGGCCAACATCACGTGGGCGCGCAAGCTCGAACGCGCCGGCGTCCACGTCGTCTACGGCATCGTCGGGCTGAAAACACACGCCAAGCTGTGCCTTGTCGTCCGGCAGGAGGCCACCGGGCTCGCCCGCTACTGCCATGTCGGCACCGGCAACTACCATCCGAAGACCGCCCGCCTGTATGAGGACTTCGGACTGCTCACCTGCGACCCGGAGGTCGGCCAGGACCTGACGAAGCTGTTCAACCAGCTCTCCGGCTACGCCCCGCAGTCCGAGTACGCCCGGCTGCTCGTCGCCCCGACCCGGGTGCGCGAAGGACTGCTCGAGCTCATCCGCGCCGAGACCGCCCATGCCGAAGCCGGCCGGGAGGCGTCGATCCGGCTGAAGGTCAACTCGATCGTCGACGAGCGGATCATCGATGCCCTCTACCTCGCCAGCCGAGCCGGGGTGCGCATCCAGCTGTTCGTGCGCGGCATCTGCGCGATCCGCCCGGGCATCCCGGGGTTGAGTGAGAACATCGAGGTCCGCTCGATCCTCGGCCGCTACCTGGAGCACTCCCGGGTGTTCGTCTTCGCCAACGGCGGGCACACGATCGCCTACATCGGCTCCGCCGACCTCATGCACCGCAACCTCGACCGCCGCGTCGAGGCACTCGTGAAACTGCGCGACCCCGAGCACATCGCCGAGGTCAGCGGGCTGTTCGACCTCGCCTTCGACGATCGCACCGGTTCCTTCCATCTCGGCTCCGGCGGCATCTGGACGCGTGAGGCCAACGGCGAGGATCCGATCGACTATCAGGCCGAGCTCATCCGCCGGCACCACCGCAAGCGCGCGACCGCGCAGGCGTGAGCGCACCGTCATGAGAGGAGTGCTGTGAGCCCGACACCTGTCTCGACCGCCGGCGAATCCGCCCGGCTGAAGGCCGATGTGCTGGCCGGGGGCGCGGTGTGTTGGCGGGAGACGAGCGCTGGGCTGGAAGTGCTGCTCGTCCATCGGCCGAAGTACAACGACTGGTCGTGGCCCAAGGGCAAGGTCGAGAAGGGTGAGACGCTGCCCGAATGCGCTGTGCGCGAAGTCGAGGAGGAGACCGGACTCAAGATCCACCTCGGGCTGCCGCTGCCTGCTGCCCGCTACACGGTCGGCAAGAACCTGCAGAAGCACGTCGCCTACTGGGCCGCCGAGGTGACCGGAGAGGCGAAGCTCACGGCGAGTGATCCGAAGGAGATCGACGACATCGGCTGGTTCTCCGTCGAACGAGCCCGGCAGATGCTGACGCTCTTCGCCGACCGGGAGCAGCTCGACAAAGTCGAGCACGCCCGCCGCACCGGGTCGCTGCGCGCCTGGCCGCTCATTATCGTCCGCCACGGCAAGGCCTTCCCACGCGCCAAGTGGCATGAGACCGAGCATGTGCGCCCGCTGCTGGCTGTCGGAACCCGGCAGGCGATGGCGTTGACGAACCTGCTGGGAGCCTGGAACCTCCAGAAGCTCGTCTCCAGTCCGTGGAAGCGGTGTGTTGCCACCCTCAAACCGGTCGCAGCGGCGACGGGCCTTCGAATCAAGGAGGTTGCCGCACTGTCGGAGAAAGGCAATGCGGACTCGCCGAAGAAGACCGTCAAAGCGCTGACGAAGCTGCTGTACAAGGGCAGGCCGGTGGCAGTGTGCACGCACCGGCCGGTGCTGCCGACGGTGTTCGACTTCATCGCCGATCACGCCCCGAAGGGCCTGGCTGCGCACCTGCCGGATAAGGATCCGTACATGAATCCCGGTGAGATTCTCGTCGCCTATGTGCGCCCAGGTGAGGTGCCGCGCATCGTCGAGGTCGAACGCTACCGCCCGATCGACACGTGAAAAGCCCACCAGCCGTCGGCAGCGGCGTGTGTGTCAGCCGGTCGAGTCAGGAGTACCCGCCTTCATCCTCCCAATCGTTGAGCCGCATGAGCTTCTCTCGCGTGTAGCGCCGCCGCACACCGTAGCCAGCGAGATCGTCTTCCGGGATGAACAGCGCACCGTAGAATTCGAGTGAGGCGCGCACCCGGCTCTTCTCGTCGTCGGAGAGGTTGCCTCGTCCCCTTTCGAACTCCTTCACCTGCTCTCGGGTCACCCCCGCCTTCTTGGCGATCGTCGCCGCCGACACCTTTGTGAACGCACGCGCAGCACGGGCAAGATCGCTGGTGAGAAATACCTTTTCAATCATATCCCTCTCCTTTCGCTAGGGTTGGCTCTCCAACTCTAGGCCACCTGCCTGCAAGCCGTGCGGGAGTCACAAGCCAGCCACCTGCCCCGCCGGACGCAGACGCGGCACAGGGTGGGATTAGACGCGGCACAGCACAACCTCCGGCGCCGCCATGTGAAGCGCGTCACTTCCTTTATCAAACTGTGAGCAAATAAGCACTGACTTTCGGGCGCGTTAACCGTTTGTTCACCTTCGGACTGCTTTGCCGTCACAGACCACTCGTAGCTTTGGAGCGTACGCGGGCGAGATGATGTCGAACGCCCTCCAATTCCAACGAAAGGCAACCCTGTGAAACTCAACCGCTTTGCCCCTGCGGCCATCCTCGCAGCCGGTGCGCTCACCCTCTCGGCCTGTGGCGGCTCGTCGGCAACCGGCGAAGAAGGCAACGGCGGCGGTGGCGGCGAGGGCAGCAGCCTCTCGGGCACCCTCACCGGAATCGGCGCTTCCTCCCAGAAGGCCGCCATGGACGCCTGGATCGCTGACTTCACCAGCGAGAACTCCGACGCTCAGGTGCAGTACTCGCCGGATGGCTCTGGTGCTGGCCGCGAGCAGTTCCTCGGCGGCAATGCCCAGTTCGCGGGCTCGGACTCCTACCTCGATGAGGATGAGATCGAGACGGCCAAGGATGTCTGCGGGCCCGACGGCGCCTACGAGTTCCCCGTCTACATCTCCCCGATCGCTGTCGCCTACAACCTCGAAGGTGTCGACGAGGTGAAGCTCTCGGCTGAGACCATCGCCAAGATCTTCAAGGGCGAGATCACCAAGTGGAACGATGAGGCGATCGCCTCGGAGAACGAGGGTGTCGAGCTGCCGGACGAGCAGATCACCCCGGTGCACCGCTCCGATGACTCGGGCACCACCGAGAACTTCACCGAGTACCTTGCCGACGCCGCCGGCGACACCTGGGACGAAGAGCCTGCTGACGCCTTCCCGTCGGCCTTCGGCGGCGAAGCCGCACAGGGCACTGACGGCGTCGTCCAGACCGTCAACGACACCCCGGGCGCCATCGGCTACGCCGACGCCTCGGCTGTCGGCGACCTCGGCACCGTCCACGTCAAGGTCGGCGAAGAGTACGTCGAGTACACCCCGGAAGCCGCTGCCAAGGTCGTTGACGCCTCGGAGCCGGTTGAGGGACGCGGCGACGGCGACCTCGCCATCGACCTCAAGCGCGACACCACCGAGTCCGGCGCCTACCCGATCGTCCTCGTGTCGTACCACCTCGTGTGCTCGACCTACCAGGACCAGGAGACCGTCGACCTCGTCAAGGCCTGGGAGAACTTCGTCGTCTCCGAGGAGGGCCAGCAGTCGGCTGCCGAGTCGGCCGGTTCGGCACCGATCTCCGAGGATCTGCGCTCGCAGATCACCGAGATCCTCGACACCATCGAGGTCAAGTCCTGACCCGGTCGGGAAGCTGCGCCTGCGCAGCTGACGTATCCTGAGGCGGTGTGCTGCCGACGCTTTCGGCAGCACACCGCTTCGGCGGGTTATTGAGACCCATACTATCGCCCACCTCACAGTTTCTGACCGAGGAGACCTTCTTGGCCACCACCGCCCCGGAGAAGACACCCCCGGCGTCACAGCCGAAGGCCGTTGTCCGCGTCGGCGATGCCGTGTTCTCAACGGCAACCCTGGCCGCCGGCATCCTGATCCTGCTGATCCTCGCCGGCGTCGCACTGTTCCTTCTGTTCCAGTCCTGGCCGGTCCTCAAAGCGCAGGCAACCGACCCGGAGTCGATCACCGGCGGCGGATTCTTCGCCTACGTCTGGCCGCTCATCATCGGCACCCTGGTCTCCGCGTTCATCGCACTCCTCGTGGCAACGCCGTTCTCACTGGGCATCGCACTGTTCACCACGCACATGGCTCCGCGCAAGCTCGCCCCGGTCCTCGGCTACACCATCGACCTGCTCGCAGCGATCCCCTCGGTCGTCTACGGCCTGTGGGGCCTCATGCTCGCCAGCCACCTCGTCCCGATCTACGCGTGGCTGGCCAAGTACTTCGGCTGGATCCCGATCTTCGCCCCGACTGAGGACGGCGGCATCTCACAGACCGGGCGCACCATGCTCACCGCGTCACTGGTCCTGGCCATCATGATCCTGCCGATCATCACCTCCCTCATCCGCGAAGTGTTCCTGCAGACCCCGCGCCTGCAGGAGGAGGCCGCCCTGGCTCTGGGCGCGACCCGCTGGGAGATGATCCGGATGGCCGTGCTGCCCTTCGGCACCTCCGGCATCGCCTCGGCCATCATGCTCGGCCTCGGCCGCGCGCTCGGCGAGACCATGGCTGTGGCCATGATCCTGTCCTCTGGCCTGCTGACCGCCTCGCTCGTGCAGGCTGGCAACCAGACGATCGCCTCGGAGATCGCGCAGAACTTCCCGGAGGCTGCAGGGCTGCGCCTGTCCGAACTGATCTCGATCGGCCTCGTGCTGTTCATCATCACGCTCATCGTCAACATGGCCGCCCGCGCCATCGTGGCCAAGACCTCGGTGAAGGGAAGCTGACATGCAGAAGTCGAACACCTCGCTGCAGCCTCAGACGCAGCAACCGGCAGACACCGGCACACCAGCACCCCGGCAGAAGAAGAAGCGGACCGCCATCGAGCTGAAGTCCAAGCAGCTGCCCAAGTGGGCGCCGTGGGGCGTTGCCGCGGCCGCGGTCATCGCCGCCATCGCGCTGTCGTTCATCTTCACCGGAGGCTTCAACATCGCCCTGGCCGCTCTGCTCGCCGGCCTCATCAACCTCGCCGTGATCTTCGCCTGGTCGTTTGCCGTTGAAGGTCAACGCAAGGCCACCGACCGGGTGGCGACAACCCTGGTGACCTCCGCCTTCGCGATCGCCTGCATTCCGCTCATCTCGTTGCTGTGGACGGCGCTTGAGCGCGGCGGCCCGGTGCTGCTCGAGCACCCCTCAGTGCTCAACCGCACGATGCAGGGCATGAAGGGTGTGCTCGACCAGGAATACGTCGCCGGCGAGACGAGCCTGGCCGGCGGCTTCTACCACGCGATCGCCGGCACCGTCCTCATCACGCTGGCCTCGTGTGTCATCTCGATCCCGATCGGCGTGCTCACCGCGATCTACCTCGTCGAGTACGGCCGCCGGAATCCCCTGGCCCGCGGCATCACCTTCCTTGTCGACGTCATGACCGGCATCCCGTCGATCGTCGCCGGCCTGTTCGCGTTCTCGCTCTTCGGCACGATCGCCGCGATCGTCAATCCCGGTGCGATCGGCTCTGCCAAGACCGGTATCGCCGCAGCGGTCGCACTCTCGGTGCTCATGATCCCGGTGGTGGTGCGCAACACCGAGGAGATCCTCCGACTCGTGCCGATGGATCTGCGTGAGGCGACCTACGCGCTCGGTGTGCCGAAGTGGAAGACGATCGTGCGAATCGTCCTGCCGACGGCGATCTCGGGCATCCTGTCCGGCATCACCATCGCCATCGCGCGTGTCATCGGTGAGACCGCGCCGATCATGGTGACCGCAGGCTTCGCCAAGAACCTCAACTGGGACCTGTTCTCCGGCTGGATGTCGACGCTGCCCACCTATATCTACGACTCGCAGATGCGCCCGGTCTCACCCGGCGTGGCAGCAGCGGCCTCCAGCGAGCGCGCTTGGGCGGCGGCCCTCGTGCTCATCATCATCGTCATGCTGCTCAACCTCATCGCACGGCTCATCGCCAAGGCCCTCGCCCCCAAGGCCGGACGCTGACGGCTGCCTGGCAGCTGAAGAAAGGGAAAACTCACTCATGTCCAAGCAGATCGACATCGAAGATCTCAACATCTACTACGGCGACTTCCTCGCCGTCGAGGGCATCAGCATGCACATCGAGCCGCGCTCGGTGACGGCCTTCATCGGACCGTCCGGATGCGGCAAATCGACGGTGCTGCGCACCCTCAACCGCATGCACGAGGTGATCCCCGGCGCACACACGCAGGGCAAGGTGCTCATGGACGGCCAGGACATCTACGCCCCCGGCGTCGACCCGGTCAACGTCCGCCGCGAGGTCGGCATGGTCTTCCAGCGCGCCAATCCGTTCCCGACGATGAGCATCAAGGAGAACGTGCTGGCCGGCGTACGGCTGAACAACCGGCGCCTGTCGAAGTCCGATGCCGACGATCTCGCCGAGCGCGCCCTGCGCGGAGCGAACCTGTGGAACGAGGTCAAGGACCGTCTCAACCTGCCTGGCTCGGGCCTGTCCGGTGGTCAGCAGCAGCGTCTGTGCATCGCCCGTGCGATCGCCGTCCAGCCCGAGGTGCTGCTGATGGACGAGCCGTGCTCGGCACTCGACCCGATCTCGACGCTGGCCATCGAGGACCTCATCAACGAGCTCAAGGATGAGTACACCGTCGTCATCGTCACCCACAACATGCAGCAGGCCGCCCGCGTGTCCAACCGCACGGCGTTCTTCAACATCGCCGGCACCGGCAAGCCCGGCAAGCTCATCGAGTTCAACGACACCAACCAGATCTTCTCCAACCCGGACAAGGAAGAGACGCAGAACTACGTCTCCGGCCGCTTCGGCTGAGCCACCCGTCTTCTCCCCCGCACACAGACGACCGTTCCCGAGGTGG
>NZ_DLOD01000008.1:62334-219559 GCF_002479565.1 Brevibacterium sp. UBA7493
CCACCTCGGGAACGGTCGTCTCTGCATGCGGTCTGCAGGTGGTCGGTGCCTGCAGATCAGTGCAGCAGGTACAGCGGCAGGGCGACTGCCGCGCCGAGCAGGCCGGCGATGAACAAGGCGGTGGCGGCGACGGCGACGACCGGGATAAGGAAGCGGCCGCGCACATGCGGACGGGGTGTGCCCAGCTCGGTGCCGATGTTGGAGGCGATGACGAGGTAGCTCATCGAGACCGGCAGCCGCAGCAGGGCCGCGGCGACGAAGAGGAAGCCGGCGGAGACGGCGTCGGCGACGGTGGCCTTGACCGGCTCACTCATGGTGACCATGCGGACACTGACGGTGCGCACCATCCGCCAGCCGCTGAGGAAGGTGCCCAGCCCGAGGGCGACGGCGATGAGGATGCGAACCGGCCAGGCGATGCCGAGCACATCGTGGCTGATGCCGACCGGGTCGGTGTGGGCGAGGATCGCGATCATCATGACGACGCCGACCTTCTGCGCGTCCTGCATGCCGTGGGCCAAGCCGAGAAAGGCCGAGAGCACGTTGTTGGCGAACCGGCTGTGGCGGAACAGCGGCTTGGGCGCGTGGCCGGCCAGTACGCGGGTGGTGGCGCTGCTGACGGCGTAGGCGATGACGAGCGCGACGACCGGGAGCAGGAAGGCCGGGGCGATGAGCGTCCAGAACACCAGACCGGCATCGGTGGCGATGCCGAATACGAGGGCTGCGCCGATGATCCCGCCGAACAGACAGTGAGTCGAGGACACCGGCACTGCGACCAGGTAGGTGGTGATGTTCCAGACCAGGGCGGCGAAGATCCCGGCCGCAAGCACTAGTAGGACGGTGTTCTCCACCGGCGGGAACTCGACGAGGGCCACGGCAACGCTTTCAGCCACGCCCTGGCCGAGCAGAGCCCCGATGAAATTGAACACCGCTGCGATGATAAGTGCCAGGCGCGGGTGGACGGACCTGGAGGCCACGGCATTGCCGACGGACAGGCCGGCGTCGTGGAAGCCGTTGACGAAGGCGTAGCTGATGGTGAGGACGATGACGACAGTGAACAGCACGTCGGAGGAGACGACATCCACGTCCGGCCTAGGATTCCTTGAGGGCGATGGCGGCAGCGATGCGGCCGACGTCCTTGAAGGATGCCGAGGCCTGGGTGAAGGCGGACGCCAGCTGCATCGAGGCTGCGGTGTAGGTCAGGCCCCGGCGCGACAGCGGCACGGCGTCGGCGATCGATTGGCTCAAGGAGATGGCGCGCAGGTGCAGACGATCCATCGTCTCGACGTAATCCCACTGGTCATAGTGGCCCTGCAGCCGGCGGGTCATGCGCAGCGTCTGGTCTGATTGGTGCGACAGCACTGCGAGCATCTCCGGCACGCCGGCCGGCAGCTCGTCGAAGACCTGGGAGGTCATGGCGAAGCTGACGGACTCCAGTTGGTAGCAGACCTCGCGCAGGCGATCGGCGAGGGCGAAGATGTCTCCGCGGTCGAGCGGGGTGATGTAGTTCTCGCGCAGCTGCCGGGTGATCACCCCACGTGCGGCGTCGGCCTGGTCGGTCAGCTCCTGCATGCGGGCACTGGCCTGCTGGCGGGCGTCTGCTGGGATGCCGGAGAGTTCGGCGAGGACGAGGTTGCAGCCCTGGATGAGCTCGGCGAGCTCGGTGCAGCGGGCGAAGAGCTGGGTATCCTGCGGTGTCCGTCTCAGGCGCACGCCGTCCTCCGGTGTCTGTCTCAGCGGGATCGTAGGGTGAGGGCCGGCAGCAGGACGCGGGAGGACCGGTTGGTGCCGAAGTGTGGCGGTGCCGGACCGAGAGCGCCTCTCGGCGTGTGGCCGCTCGAAGCGGCTGATGTTGGAGCCCGGGGCTTCAGCGATCCGGCACCGTGCGCCCAGGATACAAGCTCGTCTTGAATTGCCCAACCGGGGCAGATCCCGGCACGGACCCCGGTGCGACACGAGACCGGCTGGAGGCTGGCCGTCTGTTGTGCAGAAGGCCGCCGGCAGAGCCCCTGGTGAGAGGATCGCAGGCGTTCTCTGCAATACTCAGCGCTCTCGATGTGGCGCTCAACGTCGATCAGTCGAGGCGGCCTTGGGTGTAGGCCCGCGCGGCGGCGGCGAGGTCGTCTGCGAGGCGTTCGAAATCCCCCGCGCCCGAGGTGTCGGCTGGGCTCTCGGCCCGACGTCCACGGGCGGTGACGGTGATGAAGGCTGCGGCCCGGGCCAGTGCGATGGCGTAGTCGCCGCGGAAAGCGCCGGCGAGGATCTCATCGGCGGCCCGGGCAACCTCGTCTGGACCCGGCGGGGAGGCGATGCCGGCGATCACCTCGGGTGCGGTGCGGCCGTCCCGGCCGGACGAGAACCAGTCCGCGGCCTGGCGCGGCGAACGGCGGATCCACTCGCGGATGGCGTACAGGCGCCACAGGGAACCGGGCAGGCTCACCGCCGGGGCGCTGGCCCACACCTCGGCGATGGCTTCCAGACCGAACTCCTCGGCCAGGTGGACGAAACGGGCGGTGGCGGCGTCGTCGCGGTCAGGATCGGTGCTGGAGTCGCGGTGCGGGGAGATGAGCAGGGCAGCCGTCGAGTGCGCGAGCTCGGTGCGCGCGGCAGGGTCGGGGGCGGTGTCGAGCGGATCCATGTCCGGCATCGGCAGGGGCTTGTGAAAACGAGGCTGTGACACGCCGCCCAGTCTACGCGGGCTGGCAAGGCGCCCTGCCGGGAATCCTACACCTGTCTCTCAGCCAACGGCGCTACCGTATGGCTATGACCAACAGTGCGAAGGTCCAGACGGGTCTCAAGACTGCTACGAAGTTCGCGTTCACGAAGGACGGCGAGCTCAAGCCGCATGCGGAGGGCACAGTGCGCAGGCTGCTGGCCGTGCAGCGCCCTGCGGTGCTGGCGTACCTGCGAATGCTGCGGCGGAAGAACCCCGAGGCCTCGCCTGCGGAGATCGCCGACATCGTCCGCAAGCACTACCTATGGGCAGCCACCGGTGGAGGTGCTGCAGTCGGCGCAACTGCCGTGGTGCCCGGGCTCGGGACGCTGGCTGCCGCTGGTGTCGCGGCTGTGGAGACGGCCGGATTCTTAGAAGCTTCAGCACTGTACGCGCAGGCGATCACCGAACTGCACGGGCTGCCGGTGCGCGATCCGCAGCGGGCGAACGCGCTGGTGATGGGTCTGATGCTCGGCAACGCAGGCAAGGACCTGGTGAAGAAGTTCTCCGCCCAGGCTGCCGGTGAGGGTCCGGCACTGACCTCGCATTGGGGCCCGATGGTCGCCAAGCAGATCCCGGCACAGATGATGGACACGCTGACCAAGCGGATGCGCAAGACGATGATGCGCAAGTACGCTGCGCGCACCGGCGGGTCGATGGTCGGCCGCCTCATGCCTTTCGGCATCGGTGCGGTGATCGGCGGTGTCGTCAACCATCAGATGGCGCGCACCGTCGTCCGGCATTCGCGCAGCGCTTTCGACCCGTACCCCGGCGCATTCCCCCACGACCTCGACCCGAAGATCAGCACGCCGAAGGCCGACGCCGACCTCATGGGCGGGCTCAAGCACCTCATCCGGCTGCTGCAGCTGCGCAAATCCAAGGGTCAGGTGATCCCCGGCGAGGTCATCGACCCGGTGACCGCTGACAGCCAGATCCTCGTCCACGAGGGTGCGGGGGACTTCGACCCCGAGGCGCCGCGTACCTATCAGACCGGCAACAGTGAGGCTGGCGGCAGAGGCAGCCGGTGGTGGGGACGCAAGACGGGCCAGCCTGCAGACGCTTCCGGGCGCAGGAAGCGCGGGATCAGCCCGTGGAGCGTTGATTGGCGGCTGTGAAGCCGCAGCTCAGTCTGTCGAGTTGGGCACCGTGGGACCAGCGGTCTACAATCAGTCTGCGGGCCTCTAGCTCAGTTGGTAGAGCAACGGACTTTTAATCCGTGGGTCGTGGGTTCGATCCCCACGGGGCCCACCAGGAGGTCGTTGTTCACACCGGTGGCATTACCGGTTTGAGACCTCGTTACAGCGGCCCGCCCCTCGTGGCGGGCCGCTTTCGCGTGAGATTCGGGGTCGGAGAACGCGTTGAACGGTTCTCCCTGATGACCGTCTGCGGTGCGCCGCGCTGTGCTTTGCCCACAGCGTCGAGACCACGGGAGTATCACTGTGCCTATACGACATGACGTCCTCGTATTTCGCAACCGAACACGAAGACGAGCTGCGACGAGGCGGCTGGGCCCAGGAGCATCGTGGATCGCCGCGAGTTCGGTGAAGGGTTCGCAGCGATACGTCGGCCATCATTGCCCCATCATGAGGCGGAGCAGGCCGGAGGCGCGCCTCCGCTTGGCGCGGCAGGTCTGCCGGTAAGTTGAGAGCTCTGTTCTGCCAGTCTCACGCGCAAGGATGGTGTCGATGCCTTCCCCTCGGCCTCTGAAGACCCGCCGGGCTGCCGGGGACCGGAGGCGGCACCGGCTGTGGTGGACCGCGGCTGCGATCATCGTCTTCGCCGTCATCGGGGCGTTCGTCGACTCCGATGACGACGAGCAGTCAGGCAGCGCGGTGCCGGAGGCCGGGCCGTCATCGATCAGCGGGGTTCCGACGAGCGAACCGACGGCCGCAGCTGGCACCGATGCAAGTCCCACCCTGCCGCCGACCAGCACCGAAACGGCCGCGCCGGGCAGCGCTCTGGCGATGCTCGCCGAGCTGGAGGTCAAAGGCCGCGCACCGAGGACCGGGTACGACCGCGAGTTCTTCGGGTGGCGCGACGACACCGACCGCAACGGCTGCGACACGCGCAATGACGTGCTGCGCCGAGACCTGCGCGACATCACCCTGCAGCACAGCGGTTGCGTCGTCCTCGGTGGAAGGCTCACCTCGAAGTTCTCAGGCGACACGTTCGACTTCATCCGCGGCGACGGCAATAACATCGACATCGACCACCTCGTGGCCCTGTCGAACGCCTGGCAGACCGGAGCGCAGTCCTTCGATGCAGCAACGGCAGTGGAGTTCGGCAATGATCCGCTGAATCTGCTGGCCGTCGAGTCACGGCTCAACGCCCAGAAGGGCGATGGTGACGTCGCCACGTGGCTGCCGCCGCGGAAACCCTATCGCTGCGAATACGTCTCGCGGCAGATCGCGGTCAAACGCAAGTACGAGCTGTGGGTGGTTCCTGCGGAGAAAGAGGCGATGATTCAGGTGCTGTCCGCCTGCGATGACGAACCGGCCTTCACCTCCGATGCCAGCTGGCCGAGCACCTCAGGCGGAGACATCGCCTCCTACGTTGATGCACCGACGAAGAACGGGTCGAGCAGTTCAGGTTCGGGCCGATCGAGCTCAGGCGGTTCCGGACCGGGCGGTTCGGGCACCGGCGCCTCCTCCAACGGGTCCGCTGCGAAGTCAGATTCCAGGGGATCGGGTGGCTCTGGGCCAGGGTCGGGCACCGGCGGTGCCTATAAGAACTGCACCGAAGCGCGTGACCGGGGCGGAGCGCCGGTGCACGTCGGGGAGCCGGGCTACGGCTCGCATCTCGACCGCGACGGTGACGGCATCGGCTGCGAATGAACCGGTCGCACCGGGGCACTGCCGCTCCGCCTGCGTGCGCACTGAGCCCCGGGCCGATATCGAATCAGACGTTCCACAGCCCACGGGCGCTCGGTCTCCTGCGGGCGTCGGCGCGGCTCATCATGATCGTCCGGGCCGCCGCCTGGGCAGCCCTGGTGGAGAGCCCGATGAGCACGAGCAGCGAGGCCCCCGGCGCCCAACTCCGACCTACGGTCGCAGCCGAACCCGGCGGCCAGCAGCAGTCCGAGCCAGCGGCAGCCCGCTGGCCCGAGTGCCATCGCAACCAGCGAAGGCCGCCCCGGCGGACGCCCCGAGCCGGCCGGTGGGCTCGGCCGGGGCGGGTTCGGTCTATGGCGGTTCAGTGCCGCCACCGGCGGGAGCCGATGATGCTCAGCAGCCCGCCGATGATGGCGGCGTTCTTGGAGAACTGCAGCTGCTGGCCGGCACGCTTGTCCGGTTCGGTCTCGTTCCAGAAGTCATGCCCGGCGATCGTAGTCGGCACAAGGGAGGCCAGCAGCACAGCTGCTGAGGCCTTCGGCAGCACACCGAGGCCGAGTGCGGTTCCGGCAGCTGCCTGAACGATGCCGTTGAGGCGGACGACGAGTTCGTCGTTCTCGGGGATCGCTGGAACGTCTTCGCGGAGAGTGCCGATAGTGGCGGCGGCCTTGTCGGGTCGGCCGGCAGGGTTCTTGGCGGCGTTGATGCCACCGGTGATGAAGATCGGGGCCAGGGCCAGACGGCCGCCTATGCGGACGAGAGTGGAGAGCATTCTTCCTCGATTCGCTCAGCTGTCGTTTCGTGGATGCAGACTGCGCTCTTCACTCTACGCCTTCGCACTGTCACTGAGATGCGCGTGTGCCGTCGTGGCCGAACATCGACAGGGTCTCCGCCAGGCCGCCGGCGAGGCGGAGGGCATGGCGCTGACCTCCGTCCGCGACGGTGTGGGCGAACGTGCCGTCGATGAGAACAGCAGCAGCATAGTCGCCGACTGCATACCCGAAGGTGTACTCGCCGCCGGAGATCCATGCGCACAGCAGGCCCCGACAGTCGGGCTCACGGGTCCGGACCGAACAGGGAGAGCACCGAGGGGCGGGCCCGGGCGCTGAAGGCGGCTTCGAACCGCTCGGCGGACAAGGCGGCATCACCGCTGGCGGTCGGATGCAACACCCCCGCAGCTGCAGTGAGCCGGTGAGCGCCAGCAGGCAGTCGCCGATGACTGGTGCTCCGTCTTCGGTCAACGAGAAGCCGCCTCCGTCGAGAGTGACGCCTGTGCCTTTCATAGGCTCTCCCGTCCGATGACCGCCGGTCGGCTCGATCGGACTCTGGAAGTTCGCGTGATCTGGGATATTCTGCTGTCATGATCGGCCGCGGAAGTCCCTGGGAGCAGTTCGCGCATGACCCGCGCCGCAATCCGGATCTGCGGGCTTCGACTGCCGACCGCTCGACGGTCTGCGACTTCCTCGCCGAGGCCTACGCGGATGGCCGCCTCGACCGCGAGGAGTTCGATGAGCGCACCGATGCCGCCAACGCGGCCAAGACCCTCGGGCAGCTGCCGCCGCTGCTGTCCGATCTCGCCCCAGATGTCGACCCGCAGAAGTCGGCGCTGGCCGGCCTCAACAAGGACATTCCACTCACCCGCGAGGAGATCGACGCGGCAGCGCTCGAGCACTACCGGTCCCAGCGGCGCAAGGCGCTCCTGGGGATCGTCGCAGGCCCGGTCGGCATCTGCGTGGCGATCTGGGCTTTCACCTCGATCGTCTCCGGAACGGTCATCTGGTTCTGGCCGCTGTTCGTCATCCTCGGCACCGGTCTGGGCTCATTCGGCGTCCTCGCCCGTCGTGACGAGATCATCGACGCCAAACGCGTCAAGCTCACCGAGCAGGCCCGCCGGCAACTCGAAGGCGCCGGCCGGGCACCGCACCCCGAGCTCCGGGAATCCGATCCTGAGGAGGACGCGGACCCCGATCACCGCACCGGCTCAGACCGCTGAGCCAGCGCGGCGGGAACTGCGGATCAGTCCTCGGAGTCGGTAAGCCCGAGCCGGGTGAGGAACTGCTCGAAGGTGCCCGTACCCAGACCGGGGACTGCGGTATAGGCAGCCTCGAGCTCCTCACGGGAGTGGGCGGCCGCATCAGCTGCGGTCGATACGCGCGGGTCGAGGTTGGCGAACGTCATCGCGACGTCCATGAGCGCTTCGCTCTTGAGCCGGCCGGCCATCATGTCCTCGCCCATCACCTCGCGCACGGGCGCCTCACCGAGGTTGATGAGCGCCTGCAGGTCATCGCCGACGTTCGGGTAGGTCTCGTGGAACGTCTCCAGCCGGTGCACGACATCTGTATCGGCATCCGATGCGCGGTCGGCAGGTGTCGTGGCGAAGACCGCTTCGAGCAGGGCGAAACCGATCCCCTCCCCTGAACTGCGGTCTGTGGTGCTGTGCTGCGATTCCGTGGCCATGGGACCCCCTGGGTCAGATGACGTCGCTGTCAGCACCATCGTAACCCGGCTCCTCCGCGCGGCCCGGGGTTTCGCAGAATCGCTGCGTCTGCAGGTTCTTCAGCTCCGCGTGCGCGGCAATGACGATGCGCGGCCGGCCTGCTGTCGTGGGGTGTAGTCGACGACAACGGCATAACGGTGCTCAGCGTCCTTCGAGAGCGCCTCGGCCTTTTGGCCGTGCGGTCGGAGTTGAGGGCTGAGACCCGCCTCTTGGAGTGCCGGGAGCTGCAGCGGGTGCTCCACCGGTCGTTGCGACCGATCCGGGGGCGAGCGTCGTGCCGTCTGGCTTGCCGGCGGGGCCGAAAGCGCATGGGACCCGGTATCCGCTCATCGGGGTCTTACCGTTGCCGGCGATGCCGCGCAGCAGGCCAGCGGAGGCCACACCGGTGATAACGGTCCCAGGTGCGGGCGAAGTTCACCCCCGCAAGGCTGCGATGAGGTCGTCTTTGTTCATCTCCGAGCGGCCGGCGATATCGAGTTCGGCGGCGCGCTTGCGCAGCTGCTCGACGGTCCAGTCCTCGTAGGAGTCGGCATGCCCGCCGCGTTCGCCCACGTCAGAGCGGGAATCCTGCGCGGCGGCGTTGGCGATGCGCGCGGACTTCTCCTTGCTGTTGCCCTCACGGCGCAGCGCTTCATACATCTCGTCGTCTTTGACCGATGGTCCTGGAGTCTTGCGATCCGGTGCAGCCATGCCCTCAGTCTACGCCACGGCGCGACAGACAGCCGGGTCAGCGTCGATCAAGCGCAGGCGCGGGCCGGCTGGCCAGCGGCGGCAAACCGGCGAGCTTCGACCACATCGGTGGGAACGATGCGCTCGCCGATGCTGACATACGGCGGGATGGTGGCAGCGGGGTCGGCGGCCGCAAGCTTGCGGCGCACGGAGAAGCGCAGGCACACGGCATCGAGCGTCAAGCCCTCGACGACCTTGTGGGCGATGTCGATGCTGGTGATATTGTCATCGGCCAGCCACTGCTGTCCGGTGGTCTCGATCCAGGTGCGAAGAGTCGAAATCGTTGCATCCATACTCCCGAGAGTGACAGATCGACATGGCCTGTCGGTGACGCTGACGTAAACAGGGACACGTGAGCCCAGGCGGTCGCAGCCCTCATGCTCAGCTGCGAACCGGCTGCGGAGGGCGTGCGTTCGCCTCCGCCCGGGCGACCGCACACCGGAATACCGCACTTCACACCAGAGCACCGCACCTCATCGCACCCCGCACCAGACATTGCAGCACAGCAGCTGAGACATCAGTCAGTGTGGCAGCGCATCAGTGCGGCTTCAGCGACTGCACCGTCGCCGTCTGCAAGCGCGGCCAGCAGCTCCCGGTGGGTGGCCAGCGTCGCCTGCCGCTGGGCGCGGTCGGCTCCGGCCCGGGCGCCGATGCGCTGCTGGACCGGATGGTCCCACACGCTGGTGAGCACTGAGCGCAGATAGGAGTTCGCGCACGCGTCGACGAGCTCGATGTGGAAGCGGCGGGAGAGTTCGAAGAACTCCGCCGGGTCGTCAAGGGCGAGTTCGGCCTGGTCGAGCCGGTGGGACAGCTCCAGCCGCGCCCGAGGTGTGAGCTGGCCGGTCAGCGAGCGCAGGGCGAGCGCCTCGAGGCTGAAGCGCACCTGCTGGACATCGGCGACGGTGGTGTCGTCCAGTGGGCAGACTTCGAAGCCGCGGCCGCTGCGCTGGCTCACCACCCCGGCGGCAGCCAGCTGCACAAGCGCCTCGCGGGCAGGGGTGCGCGAGACGCCAAAGCGCTCAGCGATGTGCTCCTGGCGCAGCACCGTGCCTGGGGCCAGCTCACCGCTGGCCACCGCGGCAGTGATTTTGCCTTTGACCTCAGCGGTCAGGTTGGCCATCGGCGCCTCCTCTCCTGCGGTGTCTGCGCTGTCGTCGTTCCCATGCCCTTGCGTTCAGCTGTCCCGGCGCTCAGATGTCGAGGACGAGTCGGTCGCCGGTGCAGCGGGAGACGCAGATCATCATGGTATCTCCGGCCTGCCGCTCAGCCTCGGACAGCAGGGAGTCGCGGTGATCGATTGCTCCTGCGAGCACATCGGTCTCACATGATCCGCAGATGCCCTCCCGGCAGGAGTTGAACGGCCGGTAGCCAGCCCCTTCGAGAGCTTCGAGCACACTGCAGCCCACCGGGACTCTCACCTCGGCTCCGGTGTTCGTCTCGACGAGGAACTCCCGGTCATCGGCCATGACGGTGACCCCCTCGCCGGTCTCGTTGACGAACCGCTCGGTGTGCAGCCGGTCAGCGAAGCCCTCCTGTTCGGCGATGATGGCCAGCCCGTCGAGCAGCGCATCGGGCCCGCAGGCGTAGACGCGCGCGCCGGCGGGCAGTCCGGCAAGATCAGCGGCGATGTCGCGCCGGCCGGCGATCGCGGATTCGTGGACGGTGACGTCGTCGCAGAGCTCTTCGACGATGTCGATGAACGGCAGCCGGCCCCGGCTGCGGCCCAGGTAGTACACACGTGCCGGCTTCTTGCGCCACCACGCCTGCCGCAGCATCGGCAGCAGCGGGGTGATGCCGATGCCGCCGGCGATGAAGACGTAGGCGTCAGCGTCGTCGAAGGCGAACCGGTTGATCGGCACAGTCGCCCGCAGCACCGCGCCGGGGGCGAGCTGATCGTGTACGAAGTCCGAGCCGCCTCGGGAGCGGGGCTCGCGGCGCACTGCGATCTGCCAGGTGCGCGGGAGGCGCGGGTCCGAGCACAGCGAGTACTGGCGCACCAGCCCTGCAGCCAGTTCGATGTCGATGTGGGAGCCGGGACTCCAGGTGGGCAGCGGGCCGCCGTCGGCGCGTTCGAGTTCGACGGCCATGACGTCCTCGCACACCGCCTGGGTGCCGATGACCTTCATGTCGATGAGTTCGGGCATGATTCCTCCTTCTGCACTGGCCGTTCAGGGCACCCAGCGCAGCGGGCCGCCGTCGGCGGCGGCGATCTCGATCGCCTCGACGCGGGTGCGGGCATCAGCGGCGGAGATGCGCAGGGTCTCGGTCTCCTCCCCTTCGGCGATGTAGACGTCGCCGGGGGTGATGTCGCGGGCCCATGGGCCGCCGGCGATGCTGATCTGGCAGGCGCCGGCGACTGGGACGATGACGAACTGGCGGCCGGCGGCGCGGTCCAGGTCCTTCTCACCAGGGCCTTCGACGGTGGTGCGGGTGATGGTCACCTGGGCAGGGTCGTGGTCGATGTCCACGCCGGCGTGGGGTTCGGCCCCGGTCAGCCGGATCGTCCACTTCCAGCGGTCTCCGCGCTCTGGGGAGTCCGGGCACGAGGCGAGCACCCGCCCGTTGCCGGCTCGGGCGGTGTAGTCGGCGCCGATGGTGGCGGCCTCACCAGAGGCGTCGAGGGCGCTGCCGCGCGAAAGCATCCACATCGCTCACACCTCCTGACCAGCCGGCTGGGCGGCGCTGTTCACGGGGTCGGTGTTCGCGGTGCTGGCGGTCCCGCCCGAGGCGGCGACGGCGTTCTTCTCAGACGCCTCGCGCTTCGCATCCGCCTCACGCTGCTCAGCGCGGATGAGGGCGTTCATGATGCGGCGCGCCTTGGCGACCCCGCCGTCCTGGGCGATGAGCACGTCGAACTCATCAGCCGGGCGGGTCTTGAGCCCGCGCTCCTGGTTCTCAAGCGCCCACGCGTCCTCCTTGAGGACGGTGGCCAGGCCGACTTCGAGGTCCTTGGTCGCCTGCTCGTCATCGACGGCGAAGTTGCGGGCGAAGCAGTAGTAGTACCAGCAGTGGTCGGCGTCGATCGGGGTGATCGCGTTGGTGACCTTGATGAGGTAGCCGTCTTCGCGCGGCTGACCCTCGGCTGTGATGCCCGAGTGCAGGGTGTGGTGGTTGGGCACATGGAATTCGGTGCAGTGGAACCGGTCGTAGGGCCCGGAGATGCCCATCGTGTCCTTGTACAGCGGCGGGGCCTCGACGCTGGGCATGAATCGGTCGACGCTGACGGTGTTGCCCTCGACTTCGACGGTGACGCCGTATTCGTAGATGTAGTCGTCGCCGACGGTCGTCTGGTGGATCCACGATTCGTGGGTGAGGTCAAGCAGGTTGTCGTGGACGAGTTCGGCCCGGCAGTTGATGCCCAGGGAGTGGAACACCGGTGCCCATTCAGGGTCGTTGTGCCAGTGGGTGTCGGGAATGTCGCTGATGTCAGCACGTTCCGGATCGCCGGTGTAGACCCAGATCCAACCGTCCTTCTCGTAGACCGGATAGGTGCCGACGCGAGCCCGGTCGGGCAGCGCGGTCTGACCAGGCACACGCGTGCAGCGGCCGTCGCGGCCATAGGTGAAGCCGTGATAGGCGCACTCGACCGAGTCGTTGACGACCCGGCCCTCCGAGAGCGGGAAGCCGCGGTGAGCGCAGCGGTCGACGAGCGCGTGTGCTTCGCCGTCCTGGGTGCGGAAGAGCACGAGCGGCAGCTCGCAGATGGTGCGAGCGGTGGGCTTGTCGGTGACTTCGGAGCTCCAGGCGGCGACGTACCAGGTGTTATAGACGTACACGACTACTCCTTTGAGCGTGAGTGAGACGGCGGGCCGCGCTGCCCTGCCTATGTTTTGTATACAGTGTATTCACTGTAGGTGACGAGAGTGATCCGGCGCAAGAGCCAGCCGGGGCGATCTGACTGACCGGACAGGGGGTTTCCAGCGGGACCGCAGGCGAAACGGTCGCGGGAAGTTGCAGCCGCAGGGACCGTCGACACGGACACGCAGGAGTTCGTCACCTATGACGCGACGGCCAGGGAGCTGCGGACGACGACGTCGCGGATGCGGCGGCGGATTCGCAGGTGAAGCCGGAGCTCGACCAACAGGCAACACGTGCCACGGCTCCCGACCGCAGTGGCCTGCGGTGATGCACATCAAACGCCGCTTTAGGCATATTCCATGCCAGTAGAGCATGATTGATTCCATGCCGGTAAAGCATGATTGCTGATGAGCGCATTGGGCGTCGGGTCGAGTCGAGAGCTCACTCCGCCCGGCGTCTTGCGGGGACCCGCAGGCGGTGATGAGATAAGAGCTGTCAGCCGCACGGCAGCGCACCGCCGCGCCGACGACCCCTGACACGCGGGCTCCGGCCGGTCAACCCCATGCCCGGCCGACCGCTGACACAGCCGACCCGCGGCAGTGACAACGCAGCTTCAACTGAGACACGCAGCGCCAGCTGATGAGAGAAAGCAGAGAACCGATGACGAACGGCGCCGACAGACTCCTGGCCACCCTTGAACACAACGACATCGAGGTGTGCTTCGCCAATCCCGGCACCTCGGAGATGCACTTCGTTGCCTCCTTGGACAAGGCGACGAAGATCCGCGGCGTACTCGGGCTGTTCGAGGGCACGGTCACCGGTGCGGCTGACGGTTACTCTCGCATGACCGATCGCCCTGCCGCGACTCTCCTCCACCTCGGGCCAGGTCTGGCCAACGGCCTGTCGAACATGCACAACGCTCTGCGCGCCCGGGCTGGGATCGTCAATGTCATCGGCGATCACGCCACCTACCACCGCGACCTCGACGCGCCGCTGACCTCCGACATCGAAGGCACCGCGCGCCCGTTCAGCCACTGGGTGCGCAGCTCTCCATCACCGGACACCATCGCAGCCGACACCGCCGATGCCATCAGCCAGGCCGAGGCCGGTCGTGTCGCCTCGCTCATCCTGCCGGCTGACACGGCCTGGAACCCGGTCACCGGCGACCCGGCCGTGCCGACTGCCGCCGCATTGCCGCGTCCGGTCCTCGATGAGCGCGTCATCGCTGCCGCTGCCAAGCGCCTGCGCGCCTCCGGTGAGCACACCGCGATCCTCATGGGCGGCCGCTCGCTGCGGGCCGATCAGCTCGCTGTGGCCGGGCGGATCGCTGCTGCCACCGGCGCCCATCTGCTGTCTGACACCTTCGCCCCTCGCACCGAACGCGGCGCCGGGCGGGTGACGACACTCAAGGTGCCGTACCCAGTGGGGCCGTCCCAGGAGCTGCTCGCCGATTTCGATGCGCTCATCCTCGTCGACTCGAAGGAGCCGGTGGCGTTCTTCGCCTACCCGGACAAGTCGAGCGTGCTCACTGCCGCCGGCACGACCTTCTTCGAGATCTGCCCGCGCGAAGGCGATGCGCTCGCCGCATTGGAGGCTCTCGCCGAGGCGGTCGGTGCCACCGATGCGGATGTCACCTGTGATGGGATCGCCTCCGGCGCCGGCACCGCTGAGGGTCGTGGGCAGACTGCTGAGCTGTCTCTGCCGGGCATGCCGAGCGGGACGATCACCCCGGAGAAGATCGGCGCATTCCTCGGCAATGCGATCCCTGAGGGCGCGATCGTCGTCGATGAGTCGATCACGACCGGCGCGAGCTTCTGGGTGCAGACCGTCTCAGCGCGTCCGCACGACTGGTTCTCCGGCACCGGCGGGTCGATCGGCTATGCGATGCCGGTGGCCGCAGGTGCCGCGATCGCCTGCCCGGATCGGCCGGTCATCACGCTCGAAAGCGATGGTTCGGGCCTGTACCAGCCGCAGGCGCTGTGGACTCAGGCCCGCGAAGGCCTCAACGTCGTCACGCTCATCTTCAACAATGCCAAGTACCAGATCCTGCGCAATGAGATGGCCAATGTCGGGGTGCCGGACTTCGGCCCGAAGGCCAGCGCACTGCTCGACCTCAGCGACCCGGTGCCGAACTGGTCCGCCATCTCCGAGGGGATGGGCGTGCCGGCCCGTCGTGTCGAGACCGTCGAGCAGCTCGACGCCGCGTTCTCCGAGGCACTGGCTGAGCCGGGACCGCGGTTGATCGAAGTGATGGTCTGAGCCCCGCTGAGTCCCCCTGAGCCCTCTGCGCTGAGGTTTCCGACCCCGGTTTGCGCGCGATCGTGCGAACCGGGGTCTTTCTCTTCTCGAGTGCCCCCGGGCGGTGCGTGGCACGCGTTTCGGGTTCAGGGCGTGTGGTCGAGCACGGCTCCGCACAGCCAGCGCAGTCGTCTGCGGGCGACATCCAGCGTCAGCTCCAGGTCGGTGGCGCCGAACTGCGGCATGAGCCCATCGCAGGCCGCGCTCAGCAGCGAGGCGCGGTCGGGGATGTCCACTTCGGCAAGATGCCCTTCGGCGGCGAGGACGTGCAGCCATGACTCGACCCTGGCCAGCCCGATCTCGTAGAGCCGTGAGAGCATCCGCGTACTGGAGCCATCAGCCTCCGGGCCGAAGGCATTGGACATCTGGGTGACCCAGATGCCGAGCAGCGAGCGCGTCGATGCGTCATCATGCGGCAGGAACTGCAGCATGCACTCCGTCAGCCGCTCGGCTGGATCCCGCGAGGAGTTCGCGATGTCGAGATCGGGCACCTCACGCGAATAGGCCCGCTCAGCCACTGCGCGCAAGAGCGCACTTTGGGTCGGGAAATAGTACCGAAGCGTGCTCGCGCCGATGCCGGCGCGCTCGGCAACAGCGCGCACGCTCGCAGCACCTGGCCCGCCGGACTCGACGAGCTCAAGGGCGGCCTCGACGATCTGCTCCCGCCTGTCAGCCATCGGACTCCTCCCGTCACGCGCCTCTTCCAGCGCTTCGTTCACGACTCTCAATCGCCACTTGACAATCTAGCACACCGTACTAGTACATTGAACTAGCACGCTGTACTAGACGAGTGCAGCCCTGCGTGAAGCCACCCCTCGTGAAGGAGAGACCATGTTCGAAGCACTCCAGGAATTCACCACCTCGCTGCCGGTGTGGGCCCGCTGGGCCGGCATCATCCTCATCTCCGCACTGCCGTTCGTCGAGTCCTACTTCGGCTCAGTCATCGGCATCGTCGCCGGCGTCCACCCCGTCGTCGCGATCCCGGCTGCGATCCTCGGCAACGTCCTGTCGATGCTCGCCCTCGTCTACGGCGCCCACAAGATCCGCGCCCGGGCGACTGCCAAGAAGCCGGCTGACTCACCGAAGAAGGCACGGCTCAGGAAAGCCTTCGACCGGTGGGGCGTACCAGGCGTCAGCCTGCTCGGCCAGACCGTGCTGCCCAGCCAGATCACCTCGATGGCGATGGTCTCCTTCGGCGCCTCCCGCAACGCTGTGGCGCGCTGGCAGATCGTGTCGATCATCGCCTGGGGCGTGCTCTTCGGCGGGCTTGCGATGGCCGGTGTGCAGCTGTTCGGCTGAGGCACGCGGTCGGCTCTGGCGTCCGCCAGGTAGTGCTCCCAGCCGGTTCGGATGCCGATAGGGCACACTTAGAAGAGCACCAGCACGCGCACCTGTTCGCGAAAGGAGCTCGCATGTCGCCCTACGCCACCGAACCGGCCAAGGATCCCGGCCTCGCCCTCGTCCTCACCCTCCTCGGCTTCGTCCTCATCGCGGGCCTGCAGTACTTCTACATCGGCAAGATCGTCATGGGTCTGCTGTTCCTCTTCACCGGCGGATTCTTCTTCGTCGGCACCGTCATCTCCTGCTTCACCATCCGCGGAGAGACCCGCCGGGTGAATGAGCGCCGGGCACGCCGCGCCGCCCGCTACTGAGACCCGCCACCACCCATCAGCTGAGTCACCGCCCTCGGCGCCGACCGTTTTCCCCAGCCCCTCCCGACGCCAAACCGGCTCCCATCCCGTAGAATTGTTCAACAACGATCAGGGGACTGCGGCCCGCCGAGGCGAACTGGAGGAGAAGCTATGAGCAGCATCGACGTCAACTCCGACCTGGGCGAATCGGTCGCCGGCATTCCCGTCGGCGATGACGAGGCGATCCTCGACGTCGTCTCCTCGGCCAATGTCGCCTGCGGCTTCCATGCCGGCAGCCCGCACGGCATCTCGGCCACCGTCAGCCAGGCCGCTGCCCGCGGTGTGACGATCGGGGCGCACCCGGCCTACAACGACCCGTCGGGCTTCGGCCGCCGGTTCATCGACTACGACCCCAAGCAGCTGGCTGACGAGGTGCTCTACCAGATCGGCGCCCTCGATGCGATCGCCCGCGCGCACGGCTCCGAGGTCCGCTACGTCAAGCCCCATGGCGCGCTGTACAACGCGCTCGTGCGCAATGCCGAGCACGCTCAGGCCGTCATCGACGGGCTGCGGGCCTTCTCCCGCAGCGTCCCGCTGCTTCTGCTGCCCGGCTCGATCGCCGCGGAGATGGCCGTCAAGGCCGGTCTGCAGGTCATCACCGAAGCCTTCGCCGACCGCAATTACAATCCCGACGGCACGCTTGTCTCCCGGTCGGAGGACGATGCGGTCGTCACCGACATCGACACCGTGCGCTCCCGGGTCATCGAGATGGCCACCTCGGGCACGGTCACCGCACGCGATGGCTCGACCCTGCGCGTCGACGCCCAGTCGATCTGCGTGCACGGCGACTCGCCGGGCGCTGTCGAGATGGCCAAGGCCATCCGCGAGGCCCTCGACGAAGCCGGCGTGACAGTCACGAGCTTCGCATGAGCCCGGCCGACCAATCCGGCGCTGCCACCAGCTCTCCGGACTTCCGACCCATGGGCACCCGCGCGGTGCTCATTGAACTGCCCGACACCGCCACCGTCATGGCCTGGCACGCCCACCTGAGCGCCCACCCGCGCGACGCGCAGATCGAGGTCATCGCCGCCGCCCGCACGCTGCTGTTCAAAGCCGCCACCCGCCGCGGCCTCGACTCAGCCCTGGCCGCCCTGCGCGAACTGACTCCGGATGATGCGACCGCCGGCGCGCACAAGCGCATCGACATCGACGTCGTCTACAACGGCGAGGACCTCGAAGCGGTCGCCGAGCACTACGGCATCTCGACCGAGGCGCTCATCGACCGGCACACGAGCGAGGACTGGCTGGCCGCCTTCGGCGGGTTCTCCCCTGGCTTCGCCTACTGCACCGCTGCCGGCAGCGGCTGGGACACCCCGCGCCGGTCCTCCCCGCGCACCAAGGTGCCGCGCGGCTCCGTCGCCCTGGCCGGGCCATTCTCCGCCGTCTACCCGATCGACTCACCCGGCGGCTGGCAGCTGCTCGGCTCCTCCCCCACCCCGGTGTGGGATCTGGGCGAGAATCCACCCAACCGCATCAGCCCGGGTGATGAGATCCGCTACCGGGCGGTGGCCGAGGAGGTCACGCTCTCCCCGGCCACCGCCTCGGCGCCGGCGAGCCAGCCGGCCCGCCCGGCGGCGACCGTCACCGCCGTGGGTCTGCAGGCGCTGTTCCAGGACCGCGGGCGCACCGGCCACGGCGACACCGGCGTGCCGACCTCCGGGGTGCTCGACCGCGCCTCAGCCCGGCAGGCCAACCGGATCGTCGGCAACCGCGGCGACGCCACTGTCATCGAATGCCTCTTCGGCGGGCTCGCGCTGCAAGCTGAGACCGACCTGACGCTGGCCGTCACCGGAGCCGAGGCGCCTGTCACCGTGGGTGGCAAGCCCGCCCCGCTGCGCACCCCGCTCGTCGCCCCGGCTGGTGAGAGTGTGGAGATCGGTGCGCCGACGCATGGGATCCGCTCCTATGTCGCGGTGCGCGGCGGGTTCGTCACCAGCGAGGTGCTCGGCTCGACGGCCACCGATACGCTCTCCCGGCTCGGGCCTGAGCCGATCAGCGTCGGCCAGCAGCTCAAGGTGCCCGTCACACCCGACGTGGTTGCCGTCGGCGGGCCGGAGCCTACGACCCTACCGGAAGGTAATCTCACGACCGCAGAGCTGCGGGTGGTGCCCGGGCCGAGAGATGACTGGTGCGCCCCCGGTGAGCTGGAGACGCTCACCAGCCAAGTGTGGAAGGTCAGCCAGGAGTCCAATCGCATCGCCCTTCGCCTGCAGGCAGGCGAAGACGGCCGGCCGCTGCGCCGGGCCGAGGACACCGGGGAGCTTGCGAGTGAGGGCATGGTCTCCGGTGCGATCCAGGTGCCGCCGGAAGGCCAGCCGGTGCTGTTCCTGGCCGACCATCCGGTGACCGGCGGGTATCCGGTCATCGCCACCGTCATCGCCGAAGACCTCGACCTCGCCGCCCAGCTGCCGCCGGGTGCCGAGGTGCGCTTCACCATCCACGCCGCCGACCTGCCAGGAGAACCGTCATGACGCTAGCTTCCGTGCTCATCGCCAACCGCGGGGAGATCGCCGTGCGCATCGCCCGCGCGGCAGCCGACCACGGGCTGCGCTCAGTGGCCGTGTACTCCGATGCCGACGCCGAGGCACTCCACGCCCGCATCGCCGATGAGGCCCACCGGCTGCCGGGCACCGCCCCGGCCGAGACGTACATGAACATCCCGGCCCTCATCGAAACCGCGCTGCGCGCCGGTGTCGATGCCGTCCACCCCGGCTACGGGTTCCTCGCCGAGAACGCTGAGTTCGCCGCCGCCGTCGCCGAGGCGGGGCTGACGTGGATCGGGCCGTCGGCAGAGGTGATCGAGAAGCTGGGCAACAAGGTCACCGCACGTGAGATCGCGCTATCGGTCGACGCGCCGCTCGCGCCCGGTTCCGATGGCCCGGTCGAGGACTGGGAGGAGGCGCACGCCTTCGCTGAGGAGCACGGGCTGCCGATTGCGATCAAGGCTGCCTACGGCGGTGGCGGGCGCGGGCTCAAAGTCGTCCATGAGCTCGCTGACGTCGAGGATGCTTTCGCGGCCGCCGGGCGCGAGGCGGTGGCGGCGTTCGGGCGCGGGGAGTGCTTTGTGGAGAAGTTCCTCGTCCGCCCCCGCCATGTCGAGGCGCAGGTCCTGGCCGATGCGCACGGGCACACGGTTGTCGTCGGGCTGCGGGACTGTTCTTTGCAGCGGCGCAACCAGAAGCTCGTCGAGGAGGCCCCGGCGCCGTTCCTCACCGCCGAGCAAGAGGCGACGATCCGCGCTGGTGCGGTGAGGATCTGCCGCGCTGCCGGGTACGTCGGCGCCGGCACGGTCGAGTTCCTCATCGCCGAAGACGGCACCATCAGCTTCCTGGAGGTCAATACGCGCCTGCAAGTCGAGCATCCGGTGACCGAGATGACGACCGGCGTCGATCTTGTCGGCGAGCAGTTCCGGATCGCCGCCGGCCTGCCACTATCCTTCGCCGACGGCGATGCTTCTGACGGCAATGCCGCAGGTGGGGACAGCGAGATCACTGTGCCGCAGCTCGGGCATGCGATCGAGTTCCGGCTCAACGCCGAAGACGTCGCCAACGGCTATGTCCCCTGCCCGGGCACCATCACCCGATTCGAGGCCCCGACCGGCCCGGGCATCCGCGTCGACACCGGGGTCACGAGCGGGTCGACGATCCCGGGTGCCTATGACTCGATGATGGCCAAGCTCATCGTCTTCGGTGCCGACCGCGACCAGGCGATCACGCGTGCCCGGCAGGCGCTGCGCGAACTCGTCATCGAGGGAGTCGCCACGGTCGTGCCGTTCCACCAGGCAGTGCTCGAACACTCTGACTTCGCCGATGACTTCGCCGTCCACACGACCTGGATCGAAAACGACTTCGCCGAGCAGTTCGAACGCACCGAGGTCTTCGCCGATCAACGTGACGGTCAGCCGCTCACCCGGTTCGGCGTCGAACTCGATGGCAAGCGCGTCGAGCTCGGTCTGCCTGCTGAGCTGCTGAGCCGGCTCGCCAGCCCAGCCCCAAGCGGTGCGTCCACCGGCGAGGCCCAGCCTGCCGGCACCACGGGCGCGGACACCGAGACCGAGGCGAGCAGCACCGACAACGGCGCCGACGCCTCGGGAGCGGAGGTCACGAGCCCATATGCCGGCAGCTTCGTGACGTGGAAGGTGGCAGACGGCGACGCGGTCGAGGCCGGGCAGACGGTCGCGGTCATCGAGGCGATGAAGATGGAGTCCAATGTCTCCGCCCCGTCCGGCGGAACGATTGCATGTGAGTCCCTGGATGCAGGTGACAGCGTTTCGGCAGGTCAGGTGCTCGCGCGGATCTCCTGAACCGTGCCGAGGATGCGGCGCGAGGCTGGTACTGAGGGCGTATGGGAACGGTAAGGGAACATGACAGAAAGATCACAGCCGCCGCTACCGCGATTGTCTCCTACTATGGCGGCGTGACCATGGAATTCGTATCGGCACAGCAGCGGGTGACCCACACGCTACTGGAGGAGATCTCAACCGGCCAGCTCGCCCCTGGCGAGAAGCTCCACGAGGTTGCCCTGGCCACCCGGCTGGAGGTCTCCCGGAACACGCTGCGCGAGGCGTTCGTCGCACTGCAGGGCTACGGGGTCGTCGTGCGGCTGCCGCACCGCGGGGTGCATGTGACGCTGCCGGAGATCTCGCACGTCGATGAGATCTACCAGTGCCGTTCGCTGCTCGAACCGGCCGTCCTGCAGTGGTCGGACCGGCTCGACACGGCCACGCTTAAGGACTGTGTGGCCGCCGGGCGGGCCGCACGCGAGGCGGGCGACCCCCATGCGGTCGGCGATGCCAACCAGCGGTTCCACTCGGCGATCATCGCCTCGGCCGAGTCCTACTACGCCAACGAGGTCATGACCCGGGTGCTCGCGCTCATGCGGCTCGTCTTCATCCGCGGTTCAGCCGAGCGCCGCGGCTTCCACTACCCCTATATCGAGCTCAACGCCACGATCGCCGACCTTGCCGCAAGCGGCCGGCGCCGCGAGGCCGCTGAGGAGATGCGCAGCTACCTCGACCGGGCGCGCAGCGAGGTCCGCGAGCTGCTGTCCTGAACTTGGTCTCCTCACGCAGGTACGCCCGGCCTATGAGGAACCGACCTCGGGAACCTGGACTTAGGGGACCTGGAACTCGGCATCCCGGGCGTCAGTGATGAGCATCTTCCCGGGTGAGTGGGCGATCGCGATCTCCGGGCGGGCGGCCAGCAGCGCGGCTTGCGGGGTCACCCCGCAGGCCCAGAACACCGGCAGATGCCCATCCGGGATCGTCACCGCATCGCCGTAGTCAGGGTTGCCGAGGTCGCGGATGCCGATCTCTGCCGGGTTGCCGATGTGCACCGGTGCTCCGTGCACGGCCGGGTAGCGGGAGGTGATGCGCACCGCCTCGGCGACCTGGTTCGCCGGCAGCGGGCGCATCGACACAACAAGCGGGCCTGAGAAGATCCCGGCCGGTTCGGTGTCGATCGAGGTGCGGTACATCGGCACGTTGACGTTCTGGCTGATGTGAGCGATGTCAATGCCGGCGGCCAGCAGCGCGGTCTCGAAGGTGAACGAGCAGCCGATGAGGAAGCTGACGATGTCGTCTCGCCAGAACGCGGTGGCATCCGTGACGGTCTCGGCGAGCTCACCGTTCCGGTAGATCCGGTAGGCCGGCACATCGGTGCGGATATCCCCGCCTTGAAGCAGCGGCGAGCTCGTCTGCCCGGCTTCGAGCACTCCGATGATCGGCATCGGCTTGGGGTTGCGCTGGGCGAAGAGCAGGAAGTCGAAGGCATGCTCGCGCGGCACAGCAAGCAGGTTCGTCTGCGTGAACCCCGGGCACAGGCCGGCGGTCGGCCGGTCGAGACCGGCCCGGAAGGCCGCCCTGGCCTGCGCAGGTGAGGTGAACGGGGAGCCCGCCGGTGCCTCGGGAGCGGTGTCCATCGTCATCCCTGCCAGAGTGCGGCGATGCCGGTGAGCGAGTTCCAGCCCAGCCAGATCGTGACCAGCCAGGTGAGCGTACCGAGGGCGGCGAGCCACTTGGGGTACTGGTAGCCGTGCAGCAGGTCGCGGCGGGCCCAGGCGACCCACAGGACGACGGCGAAGCCGATCGGCAGGATGAGGCCGTTGAAGGCGCCGGCGAAGATGAGCAGTGTCTGCGGGGCCTGGTCGAGGATGAGGAAGGCGGTCGCGCACACGGCAATGAAGGCGATGGTGAGCAGGTTGCGGGTGCGCGCGCTCGTCCGCTGGGTGGTGACGAAGCTGATCGAGGTGTACGAGGCGCCGATGACCGAGGTGAGGCCGGCGGCCCACAGCACGACACCGAAGACGCGCAGGCCGACTTCACCGGCGGCGGCGAGGAAGGCATCGGCGGCGGTGTTGTCCTGCGACAGCGTCACGCCGCCTGCGACGACGCCGAGGATGGCGAGGAAGAGCAGCACGCGCATGACGCCGGTGATGATGATCGAGAGCACGGAGACCTGGGTGATGTGGCCGACGTTCTCACGTCCGGTGATCTTCGAGTCAATGAGGCGGTGGGCGCCGGCGAAGGTGATGTAGCCGCCGACGGTGCCGCCGATGAGGGTAGTGATGACGAGGAAGTCGACCTCCTCGGGCAGCACGGTGTTCTTCAGCGCCTCGCCGACCGGCGGCTGGGAGACGATGGCGACGTAGAGCATGAGCAGGATCATGATCGCGCCGAGTGCGACGACGATGCGGTCGAGTGCGACGCCGGCGCGCTTGGACAGGAAGATGAAGATCGCGATGAGCGCTGAGACCGCGCCGCCGATCTTCGCGTCGATGCCGAGCATCGCGTTGGTGCCCAGGCCGGCACCGCCGATGTTGCCGATGTTGAAGATGAGCCCGCCGACGAAGACGAAGGCGGCCATCACCCAGCCGATACCCGGCAGCACCCGGTTGCCCAGTTCGTTGGCACGCAGCCCGGTGACGCCGAGGACGCGCCAGACGTTGAGCTGGATGGCGATGTCGACGAGCAGGGAGACAAGAATCGCAAACGCGAAGGCCACGCCGAGCTGGACGGTGAACACCGAGGTCTGGGTGATGAAGCCCGGGCCGATCGAGGAGGTGGCCATGAGGAACATGGCCCCGAAGATCGCGGTGCGACCGGTCGCCCCGATGGTGACGGCCTTCTTCGCATCGGCCTGTGTGCCGTTTGCCGGGGCGGTGTCGCCTGGCTGGGCTGTGTGGGCGCCGGTGTGATCGGGCGTGGGGTCCGGGGTGTGGCTGCTCATCGTGCTTCCTCGCTCGGGTGGGCGCGGGCGGCACCGGTGCGGTGGCTGCCCTGTGACGCGACACACTCTAGCAATTGTTCAACAATGAGCGCGAGGGGAGGGGGTGTGGACAGGGACCGCTGCGCGGTTCGGTTCGCGCCGGCGCCGAGGCGGTGGCTGGGTAGTCAGGTGAGCTTCTGAAGTGCCAGGTGGGTGAGCCATTCGAGGGGGCCGCGGGCGGCCGGTCCGCGCACGCCGCGGCGGGCGGCGATCGCCTGCCAGACGAGTGCGAAGGCAATGACGGCTGCGAGCACGGCAACGAAACCGGTGATGGTGAGCGCCAGGCGGGCATCGGGGAACCGGCCGGCGAGGTCGAGACCCCAGCCGAAGAACAGGGCGCCGGCGAGCAGGTTCTGGCCGACGTAGACGCTCAGCGACATCCGCCCGGCGGCAGCGCATGCGGTTTCGATGACCCGGGGGATCCAGCGGTGCAGGCTGGCATGGGCGATGAGGGCGAGCAGACCGACGGCGACGAGGCTGGCGGTGAGGTAGCGCTGGGCGACGATCCCGGCCGGCGAGCCGATGATGCCCAGCAACAGGTCGACAGGTGCGGCAGCGGCGCCGATGAGCAGGCAGCGGCGGCGCAGCCGGGCGCCGCCTGGGGTGAAGATGCCTCCTGCGAACAGGCGGGCACCGATGAGGAAGAGGCAGATGCCCATGGCGAGGGTGAAGATCGGTTCGGCGCGGAAGATGAGGCTGTTGTCGAGGCGGAAGACGGCGAGTTCAGTGAAGCCGGCCTCGCGGTAGGGGTTGATGCCGTCCCACAGCAGCCAGTCGGCGGCCGAGCCGGTGAGCTCGGAACCGGCACCTCCGTTGGCGCTTCCCGGCTGGGTGAGCAGCAGGAGGCTGAGCAGACCGATGCCCAACACATGGAGGACCCCGGTCACCCAGGCCCAGATGCGCGTGCTGCGCGGGGAGGTGGCGATGATGCCGGCGACGATGAAGCCGGTGACGGCATAGCCCATGAGCACGTCGAATTCGGCGATGAGGATGAAGTTGATGAGCCCATCGAGGAACAGCAGCCCTGCGCGCGGGGCGTAGGTGCGCAGCCAGCCGCGGCGCCCGCGGCGCTTGCGCCAGGCGGTGAACTGCAGGAACACGCCGATGCCGAACATCATCATGAGCAGGGAGAGGCACTTGCCGTTGCTCAAGGAGCTGAGCACCTGGAAGGCCAGCGTCTGAGCACCTGCGGGAATCCCGGCGAGGGGATCGAGGAGGGAGCCCAGCAGGCCAGCGGGGTGGGTGAAGAGCCAGATATTGGTGCCGAGCGTGCCGAGCACGGCGGCACCGCGGGCGATGTCGAGTCCGGCGATGCGTCGGCAGCCAGGGGCAGCTGCGACGTCACCAGCGGAGGCATCAGCGGGACTGGCTGGCCGGTCGTCACGAACGGCGGGAGCCGCTGCCCCGCGGGTGGGTGAGGTCTTCATAGCCGAAACAATACAGTCGTATGGTCAGGTGTGCAATACGCTTGTATTCCCGGTGCGTAAGCACCGTGACCGCCGACAGAGAAGGATCCATGAGCACCAGCAGAGACCACATCGTCGAGGCGATCGTCACCGTCATCGCTGCAGGCGGCATCGAGAAGGCCACCGTCCGCACGGTCGCCAGTCAGGCCGGGGTGTCGATCGGCGCGGTCCAGCACCACTTCCCCAGCAAGGCCGCGATGCTGACCGCAGCGATGGCGGCGACCTCGGATGCTGTCACCGCCGACATCGAGGACTACCTCAGCACTTTGGAACCAGCCGGCACTCCCGCCGAAGCGGCCGGGCAGGCCGCCTCAGTGCTGCGCCACCTGTCCTTCATGCTCTGCTCGATCAGCGAGGACGACCTCGCTGCCGCCGGCATCTGGCTCGACTTCGTCGCCCTCTCCCGTGTCACCCCCTCACTCGCCCAGATCCACACCCGCACATGGACCCAGCTGCGGAAGCAGATGAGCGAACTCATCGCGGCAGCCCACCCGCAGCACCCCGATCCTGAAGCGGCAGCCGGGTGGGCGCTGGCGACCTTCGACGGCATCGCCATCTCCCGGGCGACCGAGCCGCAGTTCATGACCGGAACACGGGCTGCAGCCCTGGCCGAGCGCACGCTCGCCGCGATCGCCGCCGAGGCAGCCGGGGCCACCGGAACCGGCACCTCGGGAGCGGAGCCAACCACCGCCTCGGCACCGGTGACCGGCACCGTCTGAACCACCGCCTCGGGCACCGGGATGAGCGGACACGATTTGGACACAATCACCGGTGCCGCACAGCCGCCTATGACTTGTGACATGCTTCACGATAAGCTCAACCGCACACCGCACTTTCGGTGGGCGCCGGAGCACCGGCGCCGGGTTCGCACCACCCGGTGACAACCTCACCGCACCGCAACCAGGAGGAATTCCGTGAAGCGATCCTTGAGCATTGCTGCCCTGACGGCGGCATCTGTCCTTGTCCTGTCCGCCTGCGGCGGCAGCGGCGGAGACGACGGCAACGGCGCCGAAGGCTTCCAGCCTGTCTCCGGAGGCAAGCTGACCCTGTGCTCCGACATCCCCTATGAGCCGTTCGAGTTCACCGACGAGAACAACGAGACCGTCGGCTTCGACATCGACCTGGCCAAGAAGCTCTCCGAGCGACTCGACCTCGAACTCGACGTCGTCACCACCGGCTTCGAAGCCATCGAATCAGGCTCCGCTCTCGACACCGCACAGTGCGACCTGGCGCTGTCGGGCATGTCGATCACCGAAGAGCGGGCGACGAAGTTCGACTTCTCCCACAAGTACCTGCTCGACAACCTCGGCCTCATGGTCACCAAGGACTCCGGCATCAAGTCCCTTGACGAGCTCAAGGACAAAGAGGTCGGGGCTCAGCAGGCGACGACCGGAGAGTCATACGCCAAGGACGCCGGAGCCAAGGTCGTGCAGTTCGAGGACTCCGGCCTGCTGACCCAGGCGATCACCTCCGGCCAGATCGACGCTGCGGTGGCGAACCTCTCGACGATCTACGCCGCCACCCAGGCCAGCGACAAGCTCGAGCTCGCCGAGGACTACGACACCGACGAGGCACTCGGCGCCGGCTTCAAGAAGGGCAACACCGAACTCGCCGATGAGTTCAACACGATGCTCGGCGAGATGTTCGAAGACGGCTCGTACGACAAGCTCGTCGAAGAATGGTTCGGCGAGGTCGCCGATGCCGCGAAGGTCCCGGAGGACCAGCGCGGATCCTGATCCAGCTGCCCTGCGCCCGAGGCGTGCCGACGCACTGACGCCGGCGCGCCTCGGGCGCGGCAGGGTTGGCGCCTGAGCGAACGGCCAGCCGGCGGCGCGAACCGCAGCCGGGCCAGCAGCACGACTCCACCCACCCCACTAGGAGCTATACGGTGGCAATGACCATGCGCCAGCGGGCCCGCATGTCCCGCGGCATCCAGTACGCGATCCTCGTCCTCGCGATCCTCGTCGCGGCCTTCCTCGCCGACTGGGGCACGATCTTCGGGAAGTTCTTCAACCCGCAGGTCATGGCCGACCAGTTCCCCGGCATCATCACGATCGCGCTGAAGAACACCCTCATCTACACCGCCTTGGGCTTCGTGCTCGGGCTGGCGCTGGGCGTCCTGCTGGCGCTCATGAAGATCTCCTCGGTCGGGCCCTACCGGTGGATCTCGACCCTGTACATCGAGTTCTTCCGCGGGGTGCCGGCCCTGCTTGTGTTCATTGCGCTGGGCTACGGCATCCCGTATGCCTTCGGCATGCGGATGGACACCTACCTCACCGTCATGCTGGCACTCGGCATCGTGTCCTCTGCCTACATCGCCGAGACCCTGCGTGCTGGCCTGCAGGCTGTGCCGAAGGGCCAGTACGAGGCGGCCCGGTCGCTGGGCATGACGCATTCGCGGGCGATGATCACGATCGTCATCCCGCAGGCGTTCCGCATCATCCTGCCGCCGCTGACGAACGAGATCATCCTCATGACGAAGGACTCCTCGCTCATCTACCTGCTGGGACTGGCCGCCAGCCAGTACGAGCTGACGAAGTTCGGCCGTGAGGCGATCACCGCCCCCGATGCGGGACTGACCCCGCTCGTGGTCGCCGGTGCCTGCTACCTCGTCATCACCGTGCCGCTGGGCATCCTGGCCCGGAAGTTCGAGTCCCGTACCGCCAAGATCAAGAAGTAGGTGCCACCTGTGTTCAACAACGAAGCGAATGCCGCGGCAGGCGGCACCGGATCCCACTCCGCCGCTGATGCCCGCGCAGCCGCCGAAGCCGCCACCGCCGAGCAGGCCGCCCGCTCGGGTGTGACGATCAACGACCTGCACAAGTCCTACGGCGATGTCGAGGTGCTCAAGGGCATCAGCCTCACCGTCGCCCCCGGCGAGGTCGTCTGCCTCGTCGGCCCGAGCGGTTCGGGCAAGTCGACGCTGCTGCGCTGCATCAACGTGCTCGAGACCGCGAACTCCGGGCTGATCGACGTCGGCGGGTTCATCGCCACCGACCCCGACATCGACCTCGACGTCATGCGCCGGCACGTCGGCATGGTGTTCCAGGCCTTCAACCTGTTCCCCCACATGACCGCGATCGAGAACTGCTCGATCGCCCAGCGCAAGGTCCTGGGGCGCTCCCAGTCAGCCGCCGACGAGGTCTCGCGGGCGAGTCTGGAGAAGGTGGGCCTCGGCCACCTGGCCGACCGGTACCCCGACCAGCTCTCCGGCGGCCAGCAGCAGCGCGTGGCGATCGCGCGTGCCCTGTCGATGGAGCCCTCGCTCATGCTCTTCGACGAGCCGACCTCTGCGCTCGACCCCGAGACGGTCGGCGACGTCCTCGACGTCATGCGCAACCTCGCCGATGAGGGCATGACGATGATCGTCGTGACCCACGAGATGCACTTCGCCCGCGAGGTCGCTGACAAGGTCGTGTTCATGGACGGCGGCGTCGTCGTCGAAGAGGGGCCGGCCGCCGAGGTGATCGGCAACCCCCAGCACGAGCGCACCAAGTCCTTCCTCGCCCGCGTCCTGCACCCCGGCGGACTCGACGAGGACTAGGCCAGAACCGCCTCGGGAACGGGGCGACCGCCTCGGGAACGGGCCCGAGCGGAAGGCTCACCAGCACAGGAGACGACATGACACGCACACGGCACCTCACCTCCCTGACCGCACTGGCTGCCGCCGGTGTCCTGCTGCTCTCTGCCTGCGGCGGGGGCGGATCCGGCGAGGCCGACGGCGGCAACGAGTACCAGCTTGCCCAGGAGGGCAAGCTCATCATGTGCTCGACGCTGCCGTACGAGCCCTTCGAGTTCACCCGCGACGGGGAATCGGTGGGCTTCGACATCGACCTGGCGAAGCAGCTCGCCGAGCGGCTCGACCTGGAGTACGAGCTCGTCGACACCGGTTTCGAGGCGATCGAGTCGGCCTCGGTGCTCGATACGCAGCAGTGCGATATCTCGCTGGCGGGCATGACGATCACCGATGACCGGGCGACGAAGATGGACTTCACCGACGCCTACCTGCTCGACAACCTCGCGCTCATGGTGCGCAAGGACTCCGGTATCAAGTCGATCTCCGAGCTCAAGGGCAAGGAGGTCGGGGTCAAGCAGGCGACGACCGGTGAGAAGTACGCCCAGGAGCAGGGTGCCGAGACCGTGCAGTTCGAGGACAACACGATCATGATCCAGGCGATCAGTTCCGGGCAGGTGAATGCGATGGTCTCGAACGTATCGATGATCTACTCCGCGGTGCAGACTGATGACAACCTGGAGCTCGTCGAAAGCTACGACACCAACGAGCAGCTCGGCGCTGCGGTCGTCAAGGGCAACGACAAGCTGGCCGGGGAGTTCAACGCGATGCTCGGTGAGATGTATGAGGACGGGTCGTATGACGAGCTCGTCGACGAGTGGTTCGGCGAGGTCGCCGATGCCGCGCGGATCCCGGAGGACAAACGGGGCTGAGGGCGCGTGGCTGGGCTGGGCCGAGCCGGGATTGGCTGGGCCGTGGGTGGCTGGGCCGAGGGTGGCTGGGGCTACTGATGGCCCTGAAACTGGCCGCGGCTCAGTGCTCGTGAGAAAAGTGAGTCAAGCTGTTCATGGTTGTTCGCGCAGAAACCATGAACAGCTCTACTCACTTTTTCCGATGGAGGCTGGGGCGGCTAATGGCGGCGCACGTTCGGTGCAACTGTGAAGGCACCAATGACCGATAACGCTTACGCACACCCGCGATTGGCGAAGCTCTATGACGGTTTCGAAGGTGACCGCTCCGACCTCGACTGCTACGACGAGGGGCTCAGCGAGGCGGGCGTGCGCTCGGCACTCGACGTTGGATGCGGCACCGGAGTGTTCGCACTGCGGCTCTCCGGTCTCGGCTTGGAGATCACCGGGGTGGACCCCGGTGCTGGGATGATCGGTGTCGCGCGTGCCAAGCCTTGCGCGGATGCGGTGAGGTGGATCGTCGGTGAAGCCGCAGACGCCCTGCCGATTCAAGTCGATGCGGTCACGATGACGGCCAATGTCGCGACGGTCTTCACCTCCGACGGTCACTGGAATGCGACGTTACAGGCCATTCATGCCGCGCTGCGCCTGGTGGGCTCCTCGTGTTTGAGTCGCGCAACCCCGCCGACCGCGGTTGGGAGCGGTGGGGTCACTCTTCTATGGAGATAGCCGTAGCAGACGAGAGGATCGTGACATCGCAAGAGGTCACCTCCGTCAACCTGCCGCTCGTGACGTTCGTCGACACTAACCGGTTCCTCAGCGACGGAGAAGTGCTGACGTCCACGTCGACCCTGCGGTTTTTGGGAGGGGAAGGAGATTCGCACATTCCTGGAGGAGTGCGGATTCGCCGAAATCAACGTCCGCGATCTGCCCTATGCCCCGGGCCGAGGCTGGCTCGTCGTCTGCCGGAAGCCTCCGGGAGAAAGTTTGTAGAACTATTCATATGATCCGGCCCTCAGAATATGAACAGCTCTACAAACTTTGCGCGGTCAGGGGCGCGCAGGGGATTCTCTGGTCAGACTTTGGCCCCGTTTAGTGCTTCAAAGGGTCAAAGTGTGACCAGTATTCGCGGAGGCCCAGGCAGCGTCCGCCGGCCAATCCCAGCGATCAGGCGAATGCGGCGAGCACCTGACCGACGGCCAGGCCGAGGAAGGTGCCTGCAAAGGCGCCGATGAGGGCGAAGAGCACACCGACCGGGACGAGCTGCCGGTTGAAGGCGCTCGCGACGACCGGTGCTGAGGCCACTCCCCCGATGTTGGCCGTCGAGGCCACCGCGATGCTGAACAGCTCGGTCTTCGTCGCCTTGGCGTACAGCACCATGAGCACGAGGTGGATCAGCACCACCATGACGCCGGCGAGCAGGTACAGCGGTGCTTCGACGAGCGAGGTGAAGTCCGAACCTGCGGCGATGACGCCGATGATGATGTAGAGCATGATCTGGGCGACTTCCGATGAGCCCGGCATCTTGCCCCAGCGGGTCGAGCCGATGATGAGGCCGAGGACGGAGACGATGAGGATCGTCCACGTCGTCGAGGTCACGACGACCCCGATCTCCGGCAGCAGTCCACCGATCCATGTCGCCACAGCTGAGGCGAACAGGCCGAGGGCGAGCACCCGGAACAGAGAGACGAGGTCGAGAGTCTCCCCCGCCTCGGCGCCGGTGGCAGCGGGCGCACCGGTGGCAGCGGGCGCACCGGTCGAACGGGTGGCAGCGGGCGCGCCGGTGACGGCAGTCGCTGCGGCGGAGGAGTGGACGTCGAGGTAGGAGGTATCGGCCTTGGTCCAGGCGTTGAAGCGGTCGGAGACGGTGACCGAGGAGAACATCACGAGCAGCCACACGGAGTAGATGATCGTGTCGACGATGAGCACGTGGCCGAAGACGTTCTCCGGAGCATCGAGGATCCCCTGAACGGCGACCATGTTGGCCGATCCGCCGGTCCACGAGGCGGCGAGCGCGGACAGGCCCTTCCACGCCTCGGGGTCGAGCAGGCCGCGGAAGACGAGGAACGTCAGCACGAAGCCGAGCAGGATCGACAGGGCCGAGGCCGCGTAGGTCAGCAGCAGCTTGGGGCCGAGCTTGATGATCTGGCGGATGTCGCAGTGGAAGAGCAGGAGCATGATCATCGCCGGCAGGAGCGCGTCCTTGACCCCGCCGCCGACGTCGGTGATCGAGTCGGATTCGCCGAAGACGCCGATGGTGTTGAGCAGCGCGGCGATGAGGTAGAGGAACACGAAGCCGGGCACGAATCTGAAGACACGCACCCCGCGGCGCTTCTCCAGGTAGACGAGGACGGCCGAGATGGCGATGAGCAGGCTGAGGAAGAGGAATCCGTCGGTGATCATGAGGGGCTCCGGTTGGGGATGTGAGGGGCGGGTGCTCGGTAAGCGAAACCGGAGCTGAGGAGCCGGCCGGCGTCACTGCCGAGTACCTGCCACGCTAGCAGGTGCGGGCATCTGACGCTGAGTGGAGCTGGGATGACCACGCGCAGTGCAGCCGCACAGAACATCCGCACAGCATTGCGGTTCGGATGTCACGTTTGTGCATCAGCCCACACATGAGCCGGGCAGAGAGAGTAACGTGGTTCGGGGGGATACGCCTGTGCTTACGGCGCTCCCCAGCGCGCCTGGCGGCCAGTCGCAGTCACTTTCGCTTCAGGAGATCCAATGTCAGATCAGGCCAGCCCGTCCGAGACCGCCTCAGCGCGCGCCCCGTACATCGAGGTCGATGAGACCACCGCGCGCAAGGCCGCGACCGCCGCGCTCGTCGGCACGGCGATGGAGTGGTACGACTTCTTCCTCTTCACCACTGCGGCGGCCATCGTCTTCAACGTCCAGTACTTCCACTCCGAGGACCCGGCGATGGCCACCATCCAGTCCTTCGCCACGATGGGTGTCGGCTTCGTCGCCCGCCCGATCGGCGCTTTCGTCTTCGGCCACCTCGGCGACCGGATCGGCCGCAAGGCGGTCCTCATGATCACGATCATCGGCATCGGTGTGGCCACCGGACTCATCGGCCTGCTGCCGACGTACTTCCAGATCGGCATCTGGGCGCCGATCGCGCTCGTCGCTTTGCGCATCGTCCAGGGTCTGGCCGTCGGTGGCGAATGGGGTGGCGCGGTCACCGTCGCCGTCGAGAACGCCCCGCCGGCCAAGCGCGCCCGCTACGCCGTGTTCCCGCAGATAGGCTCCCCGATCGGCACGCTCATGTCCTCCGGTGGGTTCTTCCTCATGGCGGTCATCGTGCCCTCCCAGGCCTTCGACGCCTGGGGCTGGCGGATCCCGTTCCTCGCCGCGATCCCGCTGCTGCTCGTCGCCGTCTACATCCGCAAGCAGCTGGAGGAATCCCCGATCTTCCGCGAGCTCGAAGAGGCCGGTGAGAAGGAGTCCGCCCCGGTCCTCGAACTGTTCCGCAAGTCGTTCCCGCAGGTGCTCGTCGGCATGGGCGCGAACTTCCTCGGCGTCGGCGGGTTCTTCCTCGTCACCACCTTCGTTGTCTCCTACGGCACCGGCGTGCTCGGCATGACCAAGCCGCTCATGCTCGGCGCAACCCTGGCTGCCGCTGCCATCGAGATCGTCGTGCTCATCTACTTCGGCCGCCTGGCCGAGCGCCTCGGTGTCTCCCGCGTGGCGGTCATCGGCAGTGTCGCGACGATTGTCATCGCGTTCCCGATCTTCCTCATGATCGAATCGACCGTCCCCGTGCTCGTGATCCTCGGCGTCACCATCGGCGTGGCCTGCCTGTCGATCCCATACGCCGTCAACGGTGCGCTGACCACCGCACTGTTCCCGCCCTCGCACCGCCTGTCCGGTGTGGCGATCTCAGCGAACCTCTCAGCGATGGTCTCAGGTTTCGTGCCGATGCTCGCCACGATGTTCCTCGCCGCGACCGTCAACGCCTGGTGGCCGGCCCCGGCGATGCTTGCCGTCATCGCCGCGATCACCGGCATCTGCTCGCTCATCGCCCCGCGGGTCTCCGAGGACATCCCCGGTTACCTGCGCTGAGTGCTGCCGCTCCCGAGGCCGGGGTCGCCTTCCGGCAGCCCCCGCCTCGGCGCGTGGAGAGGAGACGCACCGATGTCAGAAGAACTTCAGTCCTGGCACTTCGGGATGACCGAAGACGAGGCGAACACGCTGCTGGTTCTCGTGCTCGACGGTCGCAAGACGGCGGCGTCGAGCAGTCTGCGCGCCTACGAGATCGAAGACGAACCGCTGCCGGAGCCGGGCCAGCGGAGCATCATCACCGATTGGGCCGGAACCCCGGGCTGCATCGTCGAGATCACCGATGTGCAGGTGATCCCCTTCGACGAGCTGACCTTCGACCTCGTCCAGCTCGAGGGCGAAGACGACCTTGATTCGTGGCAGGCCGAGCACCGGCGGTTCTTCACCGCCGAAGCCGCCGAGTTCGGCTACACGTTCAGCCCGGATATGCCGGTCGTGTTCGAGCGGTCCCGGGTTGTCGAAGTCCTCCAGCACGTGTGAGAGCTGGCAGAACAAAGCCCCGCGGTGCCTAACTGACCGAAGCCAGACAGAGGGCGGTTGCCGCGGGGCGATGCTTCTAGAATAGCAGATATGGCCAATAACGCGCCCTTGCTCGATGCCGCGCAAGCGGCACGGTGGCTAAGCGAGCCACGGTACCGCCGCTACCTCGACGTAGCAGGTGGAGACCACTGTTTGGCGATGTAGACATACCTATGGAACTCGCAAGTCGCAGCCGCCGGAATCGTTGATGTAGGTCATCTTGAAGTCGCGTTGCGCAACGCCTACGACCGCGAACTCACGCGGAGATTTTCGGACTGGACCGTTGACCCGCAATCGTCGCTGTTCCACCTGGAACAGGGCGTTCAGCGTGCTCGCGCTCAGCAGCGCCGCCGCAATATTGCAAGCCAGGCGCGGATCACTGACGCCAAGCGAGGCCTGAGCTCTGCACCAACGCATGCGGAGGTCGTGGCCGCTCTAACGTTCGGGTTCTGGTCAAGCCTGACCCTAGGTGAGCGAACGCCGACGCTGTGGAATCCGATGCTGCACCGAGCGTTTCCCAAGGGCACCAAACGAGCGAGGGTGCACGACCTCGTCGCTCGCGTGGTGAAATTCCGCAACAGACTAGCGCACAATGAGCCCGTATTCTCGACTCGCACTGGTTTGGGAGATCGTCTGGTCGAGGTCAAGACACTGTTCGAGTTGATCGACCCAGATGCGTACGCCTACGTCGCCGAGCACTCGAACCTCGACGCTGCGATCTCCGAATGTCCGATACCTGGGTTGACGACCGCCACTGGTTTGCGTTGAGCACCGCGCCGCCCGCATGCACGCGGGTGGGAATCTGTGATTGAGTGTGGCTATGACGCGCATCACCTCCACTGCTGACTCCTCCCCTGCCGCCTCCGCACAGGACTCCGCCGCCGGCTCCGATACCCCTGCCTCCCGTTCGGCTGGGCACCTCATCGTCGCCCAGCTCGAAGCCGAGGGCGTCGAGCGCATTTACTGCGTGCCCGGCGAGTCCTACCTCAACGTGCTCGACGGCCTGCACGATTCGGCCATCCGCACGATCACCTGCCGGCAGGAGGCAGGCGCTGGGTTCATGGCGCTGGCCGAGGGCCGGATGACCGGCCGGCCGGGCATCGCAATGGTCACCCGCGGGCCGGGCGCGGCCAATGTCATGATCGCCGCGCACACCGCCTACCAGGACGCCACCCCGCTCGTCATCTTCGCCGGCCTCATCCCCACCGACCACCGCGGCCGCGAGGCCTTCCAGGAGTTCGATCTGGCCGGCTGGTTCGGAACCACAGTGAAGAAGACCCTCATCCTTGACCACCCCGACGAGGCCGCAGCCCTCGTCGCCGACGCAATGCACACCGCCGCCTCCGGCCGGCCCGGCCCGGTCATCGTCGGCCTGCCCGAGGACCCGCAGCTCATCACCACCCAGGCGGCCACCGTCACCCCGCGTCCCGTTCCCGAGGTGGTGCCTATCGCCGCACAGATCGCCTCGGTGGCCGAGGCGGTCGCCAAAGCCCGCCGCCCGGTGCTCATCGTCGGCGGCGAACGCTGGGATGAGCAGTCCTCCCGCACCGTCGCCGATTGGGCGGCCGGGCTCGGGATGGGCATCATCGCCGACTTCCGCGCCTATGACGGCATCGACCATGATGAACCGCACTACCTCGGTGCGCTCGGCTTCGGCTCGGCACCCCTGACCCGCAAGGCCTTCGACGAGGCCGACCTGCACGTCTACCTCGGCTGCCAGCGCACCGATGTCTCGACTAACTCGTACTCGATCGGCTGCAGCCCTGAGCACACGATCGTCATCAGCCCTGATCCGGATCTGCATGCGCACTTCGGGCCGGTCGATGAGCAGATCATCGCCACCACCCGCGGCTTCGCCCAAGCACTCACGAGCACCGACGCAACCACCAGCACTGACGCAACGACCGGCACCGAGGCGACCACCGCCTCGGGAACGGAGACGAACCTGCCCGACTGGGTCACCGAGACCCGGCAGCGGTTCCAGCAGTGGCGCCAGGTCCCGGCACCCACCGGTGATGAGGACCCGGCCTATGTCGATATGGACACCGCCTTCGGCGAGGTGCACCGCCTGCTGCCGGATGACGCGATCATCACGTACGGGGCCGGCAACTACTCCGGGTGGGCCTCGCGCTACCTGCCGGTGCACAGCTTCCCGTCAGCGCTCGGCCCGCGCAACGGGGCGATGGGCTTCGGGATGCCAGCGGCGGTGGCGGCCGCGCTGGTGTGCCCTGACCGGCCGGTGCTCGCCGTCGCCGGTGACGGCTGCTTCCTCATGAACGGCCAGGAGTTCGCCACCGCGGTCGCCCATGACCTGAATATCACCGTCATCATCAACGACAACAGCGTCTACGGCACGATCGTCGGCCACCAGGAGCGCGACTATCCCGGCCGGCCGGAAGGCACTGGGCTGAAGAACCCGGACTTCGCCGCCTACGCCAACGCCTTCGGCGGCGCCGGATTCAGTGTGACCCGCACTGAGGACTTCGCGGCCGCCTTCGAAGCGGCGCTGAACCATCCGGGTCCTGCGCTCGTGCATGTGCACACCGATCCAGCCATCCGCTTCACCCGCAGCTGAGACGCTCAGAAGGAGACCCGAGATGCGACTCGACACGATCATCCGCAACGCCCGCATCCACACGATGGCAGCTGACCGGGCTGACCGGCCAGACGGGCTGCCGGGTGATACCCCGCCCGCGCCCGAGGCGGTGGGGATCGCCGGCGGCCGGATCGTCGCCTTCGATGATGAGCTGGAGGGCTCCTACGCCGAGGCTGGAGAGGTCGTCGATGCCGCCGAACTGACCGGCAGCGCAGGTGGTGGCGTCGGTGGAGGCGGTCGGGGCGGCACCGGCGCAGACGGTGATGACGGCGCGGGTGTGCCGACGGTGGTTCCAGGGTTCATCGACGCGCACTGTCACACGACGTGGTTCGGGCTGACCCTGGCCAGCGTCGATGTCGAGAACTTACCCGGCGGGCTCGACGAGGTCTACGACCGCCTGGCCGCCGCAGCCGCGCAGCTGCCTGACGGTGAGTGGGTGCAGGCGACCGGGTACTCCCACCACGACTATGCCGGCAGCTATCCGGACATCGCGGTGCTCGACCGGATCACCGGTGGCCGGCCGCTGTTCATGCGGCAGGTCAGCGGCCATTCGGCGATCGTCAACACCGCAGCCCTGACAGCCGCCGGAATGCTCGAACCCGGCTACACGGATCCGCCCGGCGGCAAGGTCGTCCGTGAGGCATCCGGCCGCCCGACCGGACTGGTCGAGGAGACCGCGCAGACGCAGGTGCAGGATCTCATCCGCCCGTATTCGGTCGAGACGATCGTCCACGCCCTCGACCTGGCCACCGCCCACTACGCGAAGGAGGGGATCACGAGCTTCGGTGAGGCCGGGATCGCCGCTGGCTGGATCGGGCATTCGCCGCTGGAAGTCTACGCCTATCAGCAGGCTCGGCGGGCCGGGCTGCTGCGCACCCGTGCTCAGCTCATGCCCGTCGTCGATGCCCTCCACCCTGTCAGCGGACATGCCGCCGACAGCCCGGAGCTCGGCCTCGACTTGGGGATGGTGACCGGGTTCGGCGACGACGAGATCCGCCTCGGCCCGGTCAAGATCTTCATGGACGGGGCGCTGTCGGGCCGGACGGCGGCGCTGAGTCAGCCGTATGCCGGCCAGTCCGATGCCGGCTACCTGCAGGACGACCCCGAGGTGCTGCGCGCCCAGACGCTGGCGGCCTACCGGTCGGGCTGGTCGCTGGCCGTCCACGCGATCGGCGACCGGGCGGTCGATGAGGCGATCGCCAACATCACCGCAGCCGTCGATGAATGCGGGAAGCCGGCGTTTCCCAACCGGATCGAACACGCCGGTATGATCCGCGCCGAGCAACTGTCGGTGCTCGCGGAGTATGGGATCGCGGTGACCCCGCAGGCGGCGTTCTTCGACAACATCGGCGACGGGATGCTCGAGGCGATCGGGGCCGAACGCGCCCACCTGCTCTACCGCGGCCGCTCATTCCTCGAAGCCGGGGTGACTCTGGCCGGCAGCTCGGATCGGCCGTGTGCGGAGGGCAATGTGCTGCGCGGCATGCAGCTGTTCATGACCCGCCTGACCCGCTCCGGCCGCGTCTCAGGACCCAGCCACGAACGCCTGTCCGCGCACGAGGCGCTGGCGGCCTACACCTCGGGCGCGGCTGCCGCGATGGGCATGACCGGCACACATGCCGGCCAGGCCGGCCAGCTGGTTCGCGGGGCGCTGGCCGATATCGTCATCCTCACCGGCGACCCGCTCACCACCGCACCTGAGGCGGTGACCGAGCTGGACGTGCAGGCGACGATGCGCGGCGGGCAGTGGACGCACCGGTGAACACCAGGCGCCGGCAGCAGGCGTCTGACCAGCGGAGTTCATGGTGAGTTCACGCACTCACCGGATCCGTCATGCCTGCTGGCAAGAAGCTCTCAACTTGGGGCACGGACCTTCGTCGAGGACAGCGCCGGCATCGAAGCGATCGGCCGCGGTGAAGATGTGCCCGAGAAGCTCTTCGGCCTCGCCCCGGTCGCCGAGACCCTGCAGTTCAACCGCTCGAGCCTCGAAGACGCTGAGCCGCGCAACTCCAACGGTGGCCGCGAGAACGGCAAGCCGATCGACGGGGATGCCCTGCTGCCCGGTGAGGCCACGCCCAACGACGTCGTCTCCCTGGAGGACATGTCAAGTGCCGCGCTCAACGTGCTCTCGCAGGACGAGGACGGGTTCTTCACGATGATCGAAGGCGGCGCCATCGACTGGGCCGGTCACGCCAACGCCACGACCGGCAACCTCGAAGAGATGGACGACTTCAACAATTCGGTCGCGGCCGTCCACGACTGGGTGGAGAAGAACTCCAGCTGGGATGAGACCCTGCTCATCGTCACCGCCGACCACGAGACCGGCTACTTATCCGGGCCGAGCGAGGACAAGCACTGGACGCCGCTGACCGGTGAGTCCGGCAGCCTGCCGGTCGATGGCTGGTACTCCCCGGAGCACACCAACCACCTCGTGCCGTTCTTCGCTCACGGCGCTGGCGCCGATTCGATCAGCGGATATGTGCGCGGCACCGACCCGGTGCGCGGTGATTACATCGACAACACCGATGTCGCCAAGCTCGCCTACGACCTGTGGCAGGAGAAAGCCGACGACGATCCGAGCGAGGACCCCTCGGAAGAGCCATCGGAAGATCCCTCCGAGGAGCCGAGCGAGGAGCCTTCCGAGGAACCGTCCGAGCGCCCGTCCGATGAGCCGAGCGATGCTCCCAGCGAGCAGCCCGGCGACGAGCCGACCGACCGCGATGACGACGGATCCGGCCGTGATGACAATGCCGGCAAGGACGACCGGGGCGGCAATCTGCCGCGCACCGGCGCTGAGCTCGGTGTCGCCGGAGCTATCGCTGCCGGGCTCGTGGCTCTCGGCAGCACGGCCGTGTTCCTGGCACGCCGCCGTCAGCATTGAACCAGTCGCGCGTGAGAGCGCAGGTCCCCGGGAGTGCTCCCCGGGGCCCTGCGCTATCGGCGGCTACAGTGGCATCCATGGGCTATCAGACTCTGCGCCGTGAGGCGCATGCCGAGATCGAGATCAAGCGCTCGCGCTTCATCGCCCGCGTTGTTCCAGTCGAGACCGAGGAGGCCGCGCGTGCGGTCATCGAGGAGCAGCGGGCTGCGCATCCGAAGGCCCGCCACCACTGCACGGCCTTCATCCTCGATGCCGATGGGCGCACACAGCGCTTCAACGACGACGGCGAGCCGGCCGGCACGGCCGGTGCCCCGATCCTGGAGGTGCTGACCGGCCATGAGCTGACGTATGTGGTGGCGGTGGTGACCCGGTACTTCGGCGGCACGCTGCTGGGCGCCGGCGGGCTCGTACGCGCCTACGGCGGGGCAGTCTCCGCGGCACTCGAGGACGCTGAAGCCGTCACCCGAACGCTGCTGACGCCGGTGGCGGTGGAGTTGGACTATGCCACGGCGGCTGCCGCCCAACGGCAGGCCCAACAGGCCGGATGGCAGGTCATCGACAGCGACTACGGTGCCAGCGTGCGGCATGTCTTCGCAGTGCCGGCTGACGAGGTGGAGGCGTGTGCGGCGATGCTCGCCGACGTCTCGGCAGGAGTCGCCACTCCCGAGGTGGGGGATCCGGTCTACCGCTAGGCCGGCTGTGCTGCCAGGTCGGTTGGCGTCGCTGCGCCGGCACGTCGGTGCTCGGCTGGGAGCAGTGCCGGTAGGGATCAGTGCCCGGCTGGGACCGGTGTTCGGCTGGGGCCGGCGCGTCGTCAGTCGAGGCTGGCGATGCGGGCGACCTGCGCATTGGTGAGCATGACGAGGTCGTCAGGACGCAGTTCGATCTCCAAGCCGCGGCGGCCGGCGGAGACGTAGACGGTGGAGAAGTCCTGAGCGGAGAGATCCATGACCACCGGCGAGGAGTTGCGCTGGCCGAAGGGGCTGACGCCGCCGATCATGTAACCGGTGCGGCGCTCGGTTTCGGCGATGCCGGTCAGCTGAGCCTTCTTGCCGCCGCACACGCCCGCAATCGCTTTGAGATCAAGCTGTCCGGAGACGGGCACAAGTGCGACGACCGGTTCCTGATCGACGTGGATCATGAGCGTCTTGAGGATTCTGCCGGATTCGACGCCGAGCTTCTCTGAGGCTTCGGTGCCGTAGCGGCGGCGGGCCGGGTCGTGGTCGAACTCATGAACCGAGTAATCGATGCCGGCGAGGTTGAGCACGCGCAGGGCGGGGGTAGCCGCGGCGTGTGATCGAGCTGCAATCGACATGGGTCTTCGCTGCCTCCTGCCTGCCGGGTCAGTCGGGGACCTGACGAGTCGGCGGGCCGGTGTGTAGGTGCTGATCGGACGGGTGGACGACAGCTACTTTAAATGACCGATCAGTCCGATGACCAATCTTTTGTCCGTGCTCGACAATCCGGCAGGAGATGACGGGCGGATCCAGAAGCGCTTTTGTCAGCCCCAGCCGAGTTCGTGGAGGCGTTGGTCATCGATGCCATGATGATGGGCGATCTCATGGACGATCGTGGTGAGGATCTCCTCGCGCAGCCGTTCGGCCGTGCGGGAGAACTCGATGAGGTTGATGCGGTAGAGGAAGATGACGTCAGGGGGCACAAAGGCCCACGGGTCGCCGCGCTCGGTCAGCGGGATGCCGTCGTAGACACCGAGGATGTCCGGTTCCTCCGGCGGGGGTTCGTCCTCGGCGAAGAGGACGACATTGTCCATGTAGTCGAGCACACCTTCCGGCAGTTCGCCCATCACCTCGTCGACGAGGTCGTCGAAGATCGCGTACAGCGCCTCGAAGGTCGCATCGTCAATCGGCTCGAGCGAATCGTGCTCGCCGGGATCCGCATGCTCAGGGTGACCGCATGTCATGGCCTCAGTCTACTGAGGCGTCTCAGTCTGCTAAGGCGTCTCAGTCAACTGAGGCGAGCCGACTGACTGGCGGGGTGCGCACCGGGGCGCGGACCGCCTCGGGCGCGGTGAGCGACATCACAGGAAAGGGCCGCCGATCCGTTTTGCAAATCTACCGAGCGGTGCGCTAAGCTATCGGAGGTTCATGCGCCGGGCAACCGGAGCTGACAGCCTCATCGGGAGACTGATGCGGGAGGCCCCCATCGTCTAGTGGCCTAGGACACCGCCCTTTCACGGCGGCGACACGGGTTCGAATCCCGTTGGGGGTACGTGTAGGATGGAGTTCGCCCCATCCGGCACACAAATGAATATGGCCCTGTGGCGCAGTTGGTTAGCGCGCCGCCCTGTCACGGCGGAGGTCGCGGGTTCGAGTCCCGTCAGGGTCGCGGAGCATTCGGCTCTTCTGTTTCAGAAGAGCCTTTGTTCTATCAGCAGACAGGCGAGCTGCACTCGCTGTCAGCGGATCTGGCTCTGTAGCTCAGTTGGTAGAGCGTTCGACTGAAAATCGAAAGGTCACCGGATCGACGCCGGTCGGAGCCACGAAACCCCCGCTCAGGCGGGGGTTTTCTGTTTCTAACAGTCGGTCACCCCTCAAAAACCCCGCACTTTCAGATCAGGCCGGACAGCTGCGCCTGCATGACCGAGCCGGCCCTGGTGTCGCCCTTGAGGGTGTTCATGTAGACGTCCTGGGTCATCGACGGGTTGGCGTGTCCGAGGTAGGCGGCGATCTCCGCAGCGCTCATGCCAGCCCGGTCCAGCATCGTCGCCGCGGTCTTGCGGAACGTGTGAGTGGACAGCTGCGGATAGCCGAGGTCCTCGCGGATGTCGCGCAGCTCGCGCTGCGTGTTCGACGGGTCGCGCAGGCGCATGAGCACGGTCGGGAACAGCAGGGTCGTATCGTCCTTCAACTTCTCGTGGCGACGACGCAGCAGATCCATCGTCGGCCGAGGAAGCGGAGTGACCCGCCAGGCCGATTCGGTCTTCGGCACCGCTTGCCGGACGATCCCCCGGCCCGTCACGCGGACGTTCGTCGCCTCGACCTCGGCGGTCTCGGCGTCGAAGTCGATGGAGCCGACGTCGAGCGCGCAGGCCTCGCCGACCCGCCAGCCGGAGGCCAGCATGAACTCGAACAGCTCGACGGTGTCCTGCTCGATGAGCGATGGCGCGGCGCGCAGCTTCGTCATGAGGTCGGGCAGATCCTGCGGCTCGATGCCGACGAGCCCCTCTTGCCCTTGGGCTGACTGATCCGCTCGATGTCGCGGACCGGGTTGCGCGGAGCCGCGCCGTTGCCCACGGCCAGCGCCATCATCCCGCTCAGCGTCGACCGGCAGTTCTTCGCCGCCCCTGGACCAGATTCCTTGTGGACGGTGTTGAGGAACTTCTGCAGGCGGTCCGGCTTCGCCTCGGCGACGGTGAGGTCCCCCAGTCGCGGGGTGATGTGCGCGGTCACGGCGTACCCGTAAGTCTCGATGGTGCCGTCGGAGCGCTCAAGATCGCGCTTGTGAGCGAGGAACCGCTGACCGAGCTGCCGCAGCGTCGTCGAGGGCGTCAGCTCACCTCCTTGGCTGTCCTCGATGGTCAGCAGCGCCCTCTTCAACGCCGCCTCGGCCTTCGCCCGACTTGTGCCGGAGCGTTCGACCTGACGGGACTTGCCGTCGGCGAATCGGTACCGCGTGCGTGCCCGCCAGCTCCCCACGGTCGTCTGCGCGACATGGATCGTGCCGTAGGTGCCGATCTCGAGCCTCGGCCTCCCCATCAGGCCCCCTCCTCGATCGCTTCACGAAGCTCGTCGACGAGGACCCGGGTCACGCGCCCTCGCGCCTGCGGCGTGCTTCCCTCCCCCGCCCGTTCGGCGGCCTCCGCCTCGAGGCCCTGCGCCCACAGGGAGCGCGCGAGGCGCTGCAGCTCCTCCGGAGCGATCTCAAGCTTCTTCGCCGCGCGTGCCTCCGCAAGGCTCGGCGGAAGCGAAGGCGCTTCGACGCTGTCGTCGGGCTCCGGCGGCTGCTGGCTCTGCTCGACCAGCTCGTCGAGCGCTTCGGACATCTCCTCGTCAGTCATCGCAGCTCCGCCGCGGTCGTAGACTGCGGACTCGATCGACGGGTCGACCCGCGAGAGCCGTTGGGCGCTCGAACCACCATCAGGGTCGTCGGGAGGGCCGAACGGCTCGCCGCCGTGGATGCGGGCGTCAAGCACGGGCGCTCGGTCCTCGTCGGCGATCTCGACGGGCCCTCCGCGCAGAGCGCGCTCGACCACGGAACGCGGGATCGGCACGCCCGGGTCCCCGACAGCCGGCTTCTCGAACGCCTCGGCGGACCCGAGGAGATCGACGAGCGCGAGCGGCCTACCGCTCAGCTCCCCGAGGACGAGCGCCAGCGTGAGCAGGGTCGGCAGCGTCGGCGCTGCGCGACCCTGCTCAATGGCCTGGACGCTCGACACGCTCCAGGCCAAGGTGATGTCTACGAGACGACGGGCTCCTTGACGCGTGTATCGCCGATCGGCACGTCAATCCGGTCTCGGGCGACGACGACCCCATCCTTGACGACGTAGCACTCGACGACATGCTCGCCTTTGAAATCTGAGTACTCGGTGCGGATCCCTGGTTCGCTTGAGTCGACGATCTGGCCCCTGACCATGTCGCGGCGTTCGGCTTCGGGGCCACGGTTGAGCACCTTCCACCTCAGCGCGTACGACCCTTCGACCGAACAACTCGTCACCCAGAACTTCAGACTCCGATTCGCCCTCAGTAGCACGCCAGTCCGCAGCATCTCGCGAAGCCTCGTCGGTCTCCAGCCGTCCTGAGTGATCTCGCAGTCGATCGACACGGTCTCGCAGATGTCGACCGGGTAGTGGCCCTCGATGAACTCCTCGGTGTCGGTGAACGTCCGCGAAGCTTCGCTCGCGCTGGTGGCCAGCGGCACGGAGGTGCCGAACACCTCGCGCCACTTCTTGTTCGCAGCGGTTCTGTCCTCTTCCTCGATCGCCTCGAGGCTTCGGTCGTACGCCTTCTTCGCCTTCGGCTGGAACCGGGACTTCACCTTCACCTGCTGGTTGCTGCCGAGCGCGAAGTAGTAGTCCTTGTCCGGCTCGTCCTTGAGGAACTCGAAGAAGTCCCGCACCATCAGGTCGAACGAGCCGGTGCCGGCCGAGTCGTATACGTCGGTCTGCGAGAAGAACCTGTGCACCAGGGTGTCGATGAGCAACCCGCCTATGTTGACTCCGTTCTGGTTCTTCCATGCCCTGGCCATACGAGCCAAGTGGCGCATGTTCGTCGAGGTGCGATCGTTGCACTCCCTGGTCGCTGCGATCTCCTCGCGCGGCTTCGTGACCTTCCAGTCCTCGGCCTTCGTGTCCGGGTAGTCGAAGCTGCCGTCGGAATTCTCGAACGCCGGCTGCACCTCGAACTTGAAGGCGTTGCTGGCGAACTGCACCCGTACGACGCACTGGTCGACACGGATGTCGGTGTTCGCGTACCGCGCCTTGAGGTCGTTGCGGACGCGTTCGAGGATCCGCCGCGGTCCGGTCTCGCCCTTGTAGTCCGCACGGATCCCCGCTGGCAGGATGAAGATCATGTCGAGGTCGGACACGCCCTTGACGGCGGTGTGACGACCGAAGGATCCCACCATTCGGCTGTAGTCGGTGCAGCCGTCCTTGTCCCGGAAGTCCTTGTTCAGCGCCTTGGTGATCTCGTCCCGACGGGAGCCGATCGTGGCTGCCGTGTCACCGACCTTGAGGTTCGCCAGCAGCGCGTCGAAGATCTCGGACGTCTTCATGCCTGCACCTCGCCTTCTTCGAGACGAAGCACTTCGGGGAGGAACAGGTCGATCTCCCGAGGAGTGAAGGTCATCTCTTCGTTGTCCTTCAATCCGTCCTGCGCGCGGCGGAATGCCTTGTGGCTGGTCCGAGGAGCATCCGCGTAGGCGTCCCGCGCGGCTTCCTGGAGCTCGTCGCGACGGACCCTGGCGTCGGCATCGGTGACGTCGCCGGACATCATGTCGGCGATCAACGAGATGTACGACTCGCGGACGTCCCACAGCAGGGAGGCGATGGCGCGGTGGGCGTCGGATTCCTCCGCGAACCTGAACGTCTTCGCACCGAGGCTGGCCCACGTGACCAGGAGCGCGACCGACGAGGTCACGAGGCTGGTCAGGACAGGGTTGCCTACGAGGCCGAACACAGATGCGAGGAACGTGCCGGAACCGAGCGCCGTGAACGCGATGAGCACGCCCTGCTGCCACCGGTGCTTGGTGAAGCAGATGTCCGCCTGCTTCTCGCGGATCTTGTGGCTGTAGACCACCCTCCCGAATGACTCGCGCACCTGCGCGAGCAAATATGGGTCGCGGTCGGGAACCGATGCGTTCTCGTGGGTCAATTCGCTCCTACTCGGTCAAGGACACCGGGCACGCGATCGAGGCCAATCGCGCTCCTTCCGAGTATGACCGGAGCCACTGACATACGAATCGGACCGCACCCTGGAGGGGCCGCGGCCGAAGCGGAAGACCAGCGCCGGTGCCGCCAGCGCCCAGGGGACAAGCCCCCTTCAGCAGTCACCCGGCAACCACCAAGCGAGACCGCGCGGTCGACGGGGTGGCGAAATGCACCGCGCACATGGTGGAGAGCTCGATGAAAGACCCAGGATCGCAGTCTCCCGTGAGATGATCTGAAAACCAGGCTCGAACCCTCTCACCGGAAGGCAACAACGTGGCTGACTACGACGTGCAGTACAACAAGAACACCGGCGACTCGAGCGCAAAGCGAGCAGGAGCGTCGAAGGCGGCCGGCCGCTACGACTCCCAGGCGGACGCACATGACGCGGCCCGAGGATTCGCCGAGAGAAGCGGCGGGGGCGAGGTGCGCGACCACCGAAAGGACAACAACCAGATCCGGAACACCGACACGATCGGCAAGAAGGACCCCCACCCGCCCAAAGGCTGAGGATTCCGCTGTGAACGACGACGGAAGCGCTGTCTACGCGCCAACTGTGCCTGCGGTTCTCGCCGACCGGCTATCCGAGCCGGTCCCGACGCAGCGAGCGTTCAAGTGGAACCGCTCCAAGTGGATTCCCGTGGTCCATGATGCTCCGGATGCCGTTGAGACGTTAGAAGCACTGCCCGATCACCTCGACCGCGCCATAGTGCGCGACGTCGTTCAAGAAAACCTCGCGATCGACCGCATCCTGGCGGCATTCATCCCCGTCCTGATCTGGGGAGGGCCGGGCGGCTACGGCCCGTTCCGCGCCAGGTCGATCCTCACAGGCCTCCGGAGACGGGCGAACGCGACCGCACCCCTCGACGAGACGATCAGGCATCGCCTGCATGCCGGAGCCATCGCTGTTCGGGATTCTGGTGCCGCGGAGGCGTTCCGGTTCATGAACAACGAGGGCAAGATCAAGTACCTCGGCGGAGCCTTCTTCACGAAGTGGATCGCCTTCTCGTCAATGGTCGACTTCGTCGACGGCCCCGACGTGGCTCCGATCCTGGACAAGCGCGTGAGCGACTGGATTGCTGCCCGCACTGCTGATGCGGGAAGCATCCGCCTGTCCCCGCGGTCCACTCGGGACTACCGCCGCTATCTCGACCTGCTCGACTCTTGGGGTACCCCGTACGGTCGGAGTCGGGCTCAGGTCGAACTGGCGATCTTCGAGCTGACGCGAGACCGGCCCGAAGCATCTCTGCGCGCCGTGTGACTCTCTCAGATCGATAGCCTCGAGCCACTCCCCCGGTCGGACAACGACGGCTCATAAGGACAGGACCCCGGGAAACCGTCGGTCTTCGGCCGCGTCCAACGAGCAGAGTGGACGATGCACCTTACCCGGCCGCCACGTACCCACCTCTTGGAACGAGTGTTTGCAGGGTGCTTCTGGTCGAGCTCGCCGGACCACGATAGGATCGAATCACTACGACCGGTTCCGCCTGCTTCGGCAGGTCCAGGGCCGGTCCTCATTTTCCAAGCGGTCGCCTCGGGGCAGTGACCATGTAGGTGCCTGCCTTTTGCCACTCGGTTCGTCGTCTCGAGTACGTGCGCCGGGCGAACCCACCTTGTCCCGGCAGTGCTAGCCTGAGGCCACTACACGACCGTTGCACTGGCGGCGTGACTACAACCTGTCACCTAACCGTGCAGCAGTCCCTCGAGCGCCCGGCCATCGGGTGTTCTTGGCCGCTCGGGCAGGTGTACCGACGCGCCCCGCGACGCATGACGGACTCAGGAGCGCACTTCCTGGGTTCGTGTGCCTCGGCGGCTGGCTTCGAGGGCTGAGGAGAGCGTTCGAGCGTCGTAGCTGCCCAGCAGCCGTCGGCCGTCGACGAAGAACGTCGGGGTGGCGTGCGCCCCGCTTGCATCGGCGCTTTCGAGATCCCGCTCCACACGGGCATGTACGGCGGCGCTATCGAGGTCAGCCGTGAACTGGGCGACATCCAGGCCCAGCTCTTCGGCGTAGCGGATCAGATCTTCGCGCTCGAGCGCATCTTGCCGCGTGAAGACGAAGTCCAGCCACGGCCAGAACATCCCCTGATTCGATGCCGCCTCCGACGCTCGTGCGGCTATGGGGCCGTGAGGGTGATGTGGCAGCTGGCGAACGACATACCTGAGATCGTCTCCGAACCGGTTGTGAAGGTCCTCCCAGGAACCCGTTGCGTGCGCGCAATAGGAACATTCGAAGTCGATGTACTCGACGAGCGTGAGCTGGGCGTCCTCTGGTCCGCGGATGTGGTCGACTTCAGGATCAACGGGTGGTGTGAGCATCATCGGCAGATCTGCCGTCTCCTCTCCCCAGCGTTTCGCAGCAACCCGGAAGATCAGCCAACCAAGCGCGGTGGCGAGCACCATCGCGACCAACACGCCGACGGTCGCTTGCCGACCCAGGTCGGACGTCGAGCCGAACGCGAGGCCGATCACCAGGAGAGCCACGGTGAACCCGATCCCCGAAAGCGCCGCGCCGCCGAACACGCTGCCCATCCCGACGCCCTCGGGCAGCCGACCGGCTCCGAGCTTCACAGCGACGAAGGTGGCGAGACCGATGCCGAGAAGTTTGCCGAGTACGAGACCCACGATGACTCCCCACGTCACGGAGGACTGGAAGGAACCGACGAGCACGCCGCCGCGCAGGTCGACACCAGCGTTCGCGAGCGCGAAGATCGGGACGATGACAAGCGCGGTGGGCATGCGCAAGACCTCGTGCATGCGTTCATTGACCGAGATACCTTGCGCCAAGCCTCGATCGACTGCGCGGGCCGATGCCGCGCTCGGCGACTGCCAGAAGTCGCGGAACAGCTGACGAGCCTCGACCACCTGTTGCCGACGCGTCGGGTAGGCAGGGATGAGGAGTCCTGCGACCATGCCCGCGAGGGAGGCGTGGACTCCGGAATCAACGGTCGCGAACCAGAGCACAATGACAATCAGCACGTACGGTGTGGCGCTCCATTGCCGCGAACGACTCAGAAGCCACAACCCGGCGAGGCAGGCAACGGCGATCAGCAGCGGAACGAGCCGGATCTCGTCGCTGTAGACGATGCCGATGATGGAGACGGCGAGGAAGTCATCGACGACGGTGAGGGTGAGGAGGAACACCCGCAACTGGCCGGAGAGTTTCGGGCCGACCAGCGCGAGGGCACCTAACAGGAACGCGGTGTCGGTACCGACCACCGCGCCCCATCCACCGAGCCCGTCGCCGCCCGCGGCGGCCACGATCAGGATGTAGAAAACAGCGGGCAGTGCCACGCCAGCGACGCCAGCGATCAACGCGAGGCGCGCGCGGCTGGCGTCTCGGAGCGTCCCATGTGCGAACTCCTGTCGCACCTCGAGGCCAACGACGAGGAAGAAGACCACCATGAGGCCGTCGTTGATCCAGTGGTGCAGGTTCATGTGCAGTCCGAACCCGCCGACATCGAACCCGATCTCGACATCCCACAGCCCGAAATAGGCCTCGGAGAGTTGGCGAGTTCGCCCAGAGCAGAGCGACCGCTGTGACGACGACCAAGAGCACAGCCGAACCCGCCTCCGTGCGAATCGTTCGCCAAATACTGCGCCGTTCCATCTGCCCGCTCGTCATGCGGGAAGCATATCGGCTTCGGTTCTTCGCCGTCGAATGTGAGTCATGCGAATAGTCCGCCGCCGATGAGCAGCATGCGCAAGCGGTAGTTGTCGCGGTTGCGTAAGCCGCGGGCGATGCGTCGGTGAGCTCGATGAGGCCGTTGATGGCCTCGGTGCCGACGTAGTTCGCGCCGCCGGTGTCGAAGTAGCCCAGGAACTCGCGCTGCCAGGTACGTAGCGTCCGGCCGAGGCGCGCGACTTCCGGGATCGGGCAGCTCGAGAACGAGGCGAGGACCTGGGTGGCGAGCGCTTGTCCTTCGCGGTGGCTGGCATGGTGGTAGCAGGCGCGCAGTTGTTGCGCGCAGTACCAGGCGACTTCGACAACGAGGTAGCGTTCGTCGGCTGCCCAGGCGCGCTCGAGCCTGACGCGCTGCCGAGCCGTGAGGTGTTCCTCGCCTGCGCCCAGCAGGTTGCGGATCCCGTAGAGCGAGTCGCCCTTGCGGCCCCGGTGGCCATGGATCTGCTACTGCACGCGGCGTCACACGTCGTCGACGATCTTGGTCCCGAGCTTCACGATGCGGAACGCGTCGAGCATTGCGCGGGCGTCTTCGAGTTGGTCGTCGATGGCGTTTTTATTGCCGCGAAAGGGGTCGAGCGTCGCGATCTCCACCCGGGCCCGGAACGCCGGCCCGCGCTCGTGCAGCCACGACCGGTACGCCTCGCCGGAGCGGCCCGGGACCAGATCCAGCAGCCTCGCGCGGGTGCGGCCGTGGACGTCGCGGGTGAGGTCGACCATGCCGGTGAGCTCCTTCGGGCCACCCCCGCCGGCATCGATCGGTCGGGTCAAGACGTGATGCCAGATATGTTCGTCGACGCCCAGCACGGTCACGTCGTCGAACCTTGCCGGGTCTGCCCGGGCTGCTTCCAGCAGCGGCCGGATCGGGGACCGACCTTCCGCGACGACCACTAACCAAGGCGGACGCGCCGTGGGCCGGTGGCACCGCACGATTTACTGCAGTAAGACCTATGGTCGTACAGCTAGAGATCAACGACCCGATCTTGTTACCGTTCATCAAGGTCTGATGCACGTTTAGGTGACATTCAACATGGCTAGTTTCGGCTGGCCTAAAAGGATGAACCTATGCCCACTCGGTACCCCAGAGAGTTCCGCGACGACGTCATCCGGATCGCGTTGGATCGCGGCCCGGAAGTGACACTCGCGCAGATCGCGAAGGACTTCGGTATCCATGTCGGAACCCTCGATAAGTGGCTACGAGAGGAACGCGTCGAGGCCGGACAGAAACCCGGCATGACCGTTTTGAGAATGCTGAGCTACGTGAGCTTCGTAAACGGAACAAGCTCCTCGAACAAGAAGTGGAAGTGCTCCGTCGTGCTGCCGCTTATCTCTCGCAGGCGCACCTGCCGGGAAAAGGCTCTACCCGCTCGTGAAAGAGCTCGCCAATGACGGGGTCCCTGTCGTGGTGTCGTGCCGGGTATTGAAGCTTTCCCGCCAGCCTTACTACCGCTGGCTCCGCAACCCAGTGACTGAGCGTGACTTTACGCAGGCGTATCGCGCGAACGCGCTCCACGACGCCCACCTTGAAGACCCCGAGTTCGGATACCGGTTCCTCGCAGACGAAGCAAAGACACTCGGCGAGCCGATGGCTGACCGGACTGCATGACGGCTTTATCGTGATCAGCAGTGGTGGTCAGCGTTTGGGAAGAAGAAAGCCCGCGGGAAAGGCAGAAAACCTGGCCCACCCGTTCATGATGACCTGGTGCAGCGCGAGTTCGTAGCAGCTGCCCCGAACGAGTTATGCCTTTCAGACATCACCGAGCATTGGACTGGTAAAGGCAAGATCTACCTCTGCGCGGTGAAAGACGTCTTCTCCAACCGGATTGTCGGCTACTCCATCGACGCGCAGATGACGTCCTCGCTTACGGTGACCGCGTTGAACAACGCCGTGCTTCGCCGCGCTCACTTGTCAGTTCAAGTGTGGTTTGTTAGCGGAGAAGCACGAAGGCGTGGGCCATTTCCGGGCCATTCTTTTCGTGAGAAGCAACCGAAATCAACTAACACTCACCGATCCGCATCGCGTGATTCTGCCGATCCGTCTATATATACAGTGCGGAAAAACCCCTGGTCAAACTGAAAATCGAAAGGTCACCGGATCGACGCCGGTCAGAGACACAGTCACGAAGGCCCTCGCATATCATGCGGGGGCTTTCGTGCATCCCCTGGGCAGCCCGTCCGGCGGTGAGCCCGGAAATCACCAAGAACCCAGGCCCGTGGCAGGGTGAGGAGAGGGACATGTGGAGGCCGACTGAGCAGGAGCAAACTGGGTTCCACGGTGCAAACCTGCATCAGCCCCGGCACAACTCGCGGTACCTGTCGCTGCAGCTCAAGGCCGGTTACGATGGCACCGAGACGCCCGACTATCAGCTGCAGGAGGTGCACCACCGTGCCTAGGTCATCAGCGAAAGATCGCCGCCTCACCGTCGATGGCGAGCAGTTCCGCATCCGGCAGACAGGTCGCACAGAGTACTACTACGACTGGCTCACCGGACCCAACCCGGACTATGGTTTCGCAGGCGGAACCTATCCGCCCAGCGAGCTGACCGACGACGACCATGTCGAGGCGATCCGTGACTTCCTCGCCGAGATCGACCCCGAGACCGGCTACCTCTCAGACTCCTGAGGCCCCGGCCACCACCGCAGGGTCGGTCACGATCCGGCGCAGCACCTCGGTGAGGTGGTCGAGGCCTGAGAGCAGATCCTCGTCCTTGGTGAACTCGTTGAGATTGTGCGAGATCCCCTCGACGCTCGGCACGAACAGCATCACCGTCGGCACGAGGTCCTTCATATTCGTCGAGTCGTGCCCAGCGACAGTGAGCACCTCGCCGTGGGACAGCCCCAGCGCCTCGGCGACGGAACGCGCGAGAGCAGTGCCCTCCGGCTGGTACGGGTTCTGGTCCCAGGCGTGCTCGTGGACGATGTCGATCTCGACACCGACGCTCTCCTCCACCTCGGCCATGGTCGCCTGCAGCTTCTTCGCCGCACTGTCGATGACCTCCATGCTCGGTGAGCGCAGGTCGAGCAGAATGCGGGCCTCGCTGGCGACGACGACCGGGGAGTTCGGGTAGACGGTGATCTCACCGACAGCGGTGTGCAGCGCACCCTCATCGTAGTCGTCGACGAGCTCGCGAGCGGCGACGATGAGCTTGGCCGCCCCGAGCAGCGCATCGCGCCGATCGGCCATGAGCGCCGAACCGGAGTGCGCCTGCTCGCCGCGGATGCGCAGCTCGTACTTATGCGCAGCCCACGTCGCAGAGACAAGGCCGATCGTCACGCCGTCCTCTTCCATGCTGCGGCCCTGCTCGACGTGGATCTCGGCATAGGCGGCCACGTCGAGCTCGACAGGCCCGTCGCCGCGCTCGCCGATCGCATCGAGGGCCTCGCGAACAGTCACTCCCTGTTTGTCACGAGTCTCAAGCGCCTCGTCGAGCCCGAGCTTGCCAGTGAACACACCCGAGCCCATCATCGAGGGCTTGAACCGGCTGCCCTCCTCGTTGAACCAATTGACAACGGCGATGTTGCAGGCCGCCTCCCCGGGATTGGCGGCGAAGTGCTCGCCGAGCCGGAACGCCGCATGCGCTGAGGCCATGACGCCGTAGGCTCCGTCGAAGCGGCCGGCGGTCGGCTGCGAGTCCATGTGCGAGCCGGTGAGCACATAGGGCGCACCCGGAACGAGTTCGAGCAGCCCGAACTGGTTGCCGATCTCATCGCGGAGCACCGTCATCCCGTGCTTCTGCATGAGACTGGCGAACCAGCGGCGCTGCTCGCCATCGGGCTCGGTGGCTGCCTGCCGGTCTACCCCGTTGGTGCCGGGCACCGCGCCGAAGGTGGTGTGGACGTCCCAGTCGGCGAGGAAGGCGTCGTCGCGCGTAGTGTCCTGGCTCATGTGTGGTCTCCGTTCTGCTGTGCGGCGTTCTCGTCCGTCCCCCCGGGCGCGGCTCGCGTCCGGCATCTGGCTGGAGGGTCCCCGCAGGGCCGGGTTGGCGACGTTGCAGCCATGAGCGCGACGTCCAGGCGGGCCAGGCGGCTGCGGGGTGGCCGCTGCGGATACGCCGCTCCTTGGGTTCCACGATAGTCGCGAAAGGACCGCTGTCGTCACCGGGTCCGCAGCGTCGTCTGCCGAGCGCGCGGCTGAGGCACTCCTTCGGCACGCACGCGTTGGATCCGCTCACCCAAACGCCCCGGCGAGCTCCTCCCACGCGGCCTCAACATCACTGCCAGGCGGCAGCCGCCCGTCGAGTTCGAGGATCGTGAGCCCGTGGGCGGCCGCCCACAGTGCCTGCGCAATCACCGGATCACCGATGACGGCGAAGAACGGCTGACCCGACCACTCCTCCAAACCTTCGGGCAGCGCGCCCCGGTCGAGCGGCCCGGTCGTCGCCAGCCGGTAGAGCTCCGGCGACTCAGCAGCGGTGGCGCGGTAGGCCCGCAGCAGCGCGGGGACCGAGGCTTCGGTCTCGATCGCATGCCAGCATGCCTGCCCCATCTGGGCGAAGGCATCGATGAGCAGCTGGGTGCGCACCGCATCCTTGCTCGGCAGATGCTTGTACAGTGACGGCGCCCGGATCCCGAGCTCGGCTGCCAGCGTGCGCATGCTCAGCGCATCCCAGCCTTCGGTTTCGACGCGGCGGCGTGCAACGGCGAGGATCTCGGCTTGGCGGGGGCTGCGCGCCGGAAGTTCGATCGGCATCTCAGTCATGGGCACCAGTCTGCCGCAAGTCGACGGCCCGCTGCCCGATGGCCGCGTTGACCTCGGCGAAGTCGGCTTCGAGGTCAGCACGCATCGATGCCATGAACGGTGCGACCACACCAGTGAACGTCTCCTGCTGCGTCAGCCGGGTGCCGCCACCGGGCAGCGCTTCGAGCCGGAACGAGTGCTCAGCATCGACCAGCCCCGGCACCCACATCCGCCCGGCCCAGGTGAGCTCGCGGCCGGGTTCGGCAGTCAGGACCGTCGGCGTGAAGGTCATCGCGCCTTCGCCGAAGACAACGACGTTGCGCAGCTTCTCTCCGGCGGCGACGGTGCCGGAGCTTTCGATGATCGAGGGATTCCATTCGCGGTAGCGCTCAGTGTCGGCCAGCACTGCCCACAGCTCATTGGGTGAGGCGTCGAGTTCGGTGACGGCGACGACCATGACCGGGTTGAGGCGGCTGTAGGCGAAGAGGCCGGCGGCCAGGATGACGGGGATGGACAGGCAGACGGCGATGGTGCGGGCGACGGTCATGACGAGGACTCCGATCAGTGAGGTGAACCGCCAGCCAGCAGCGGCTAACAGTGTTAGCCTAGCGGTTGGCGGGACCCCGGGCAATGCCATGTCGTTTTGAGTCCGGTCGCCCTGCAAACCCGTCAGCAACCGAGCCGTGTCTCAGCTGCTGCGGGCGTAGAGGCCGATCATCTCCCACTGGCGGGTGTAGCGGTTGAACGCGCGGATCGCACCCTCGGTGTCGTCGACATCGAGGCAGTCGATCCAGTCGGTGACATGCTCGGCACCGGTGCCCGGCCACAGCACTTCGCTCATGCCGCCGAGGTCGAGTTCGAGCATCGCGTTCATATCGAAGTCATCGAGCCAGTCGCCGAACGCCTCGGTCGATTCGACGACGGTGCGCAGCCGCGACTTCTCGTCCATGACGTCGTGGGCCCATTCGACGCGGGCGGCGGCGGTGACGATCGGGGTGCGGATGCGGATCCGGAAGCTGCCGTCGTCGGTGTCGGTGCTGATGACGCGGTCGTTGCTCGGGTCGATCGCCAGCCACCACACCGGGGAGACGTCCCAGGCCGAGGTGCGGGTGAACACGCGGGTGTCCGGGTCGTCCTGCATCCACTCGACCCGGTGGCTGGCCGCCCTCCGCCGGGCGGCCTTCGGCACGAACATGTCGAGTTCGGTGCGCGGGTGAGCCTCCATGAGCGCATCGAGGGCGTGCCAGGAGCGGATGTCGTCCTGGACGGGGCAGACGCGGTCGAAGCTGTCGCCGGTCTCTGCGCCGGTGAGGAACAGCGGGGTGCCGCGGTAGGAGTCGGCGACCGGGTCCGGGGGCAGGCTGATGAGCCGATCGTCGGCGTCCTCGGCGACGAGTCGCTCGATGGTCTCCCGGTTCGCACTGACAGGGTAGTCGGCGAACTCCTCGTGCACGACCAACGGCTCGAACACCCGCAGGGAGATGACATAGCTGCGCTCGTAACCCATGTGCTCACTCTATCGTTCGCACCCGGTTCGCCTCCGCCTCGGGCCCGGCTCTTCTGGACTCATTCGCCTTTTGCTCGGGACTGTCTCATAATGGTGTCCAGTATTGCCACGCTCGCCTGAGGTGACATGACACCTCTGTGGCGGCGGGGTAGGATTCGAAGCACAGACAACCGGAGAATCCCGGGGCCGACAGCCAGCAGCCCTGGGTCTGACCAGGAGGGGGTCGACGCCTGTGGGTCGCGGCCGCGCAAAGGCGAAGCAGATCAAGGTTGCCCGTAAGCTGAAGTACTACAGCCCGGAGACGGACCTGAGTGCACTCCAGCGAGAGCTCGGGGGCGCGTCGACGTCTGATGACTCCGATGACTACGCGGACTACGATGATCCGGATTACTCCGATTATGCCGATAAGTACGCTGACGATGAGGACAGCGACGACCGCTCCCACTGAGCGCTGATTGCGTCAGGGCCCTGCCGACAGGCGGGGCCCTTCGCCGTTCCCGAGGCGGTTCTCGCCTGGCCGGCTCAGTCGAGCAGGATCGCCGCGCCCCCGTCGACACCCTTGGCACCCTGCACGTAGTACGGGTCGGAGGCATAGGTGCCGTCGTCATCGCTGACCTCGCCGAGCAGCCACGAGCCGGGCAACGCGGCGAGCAGCGCCTCGGCGGCGGCCGGATCGACAGCCAGGACCATGCCGACGCCGAGGTTCCAGGTGCGTTCGCGGTCGGCCTGCGGAACCTGCCCGAGGTCTCCGAGGACGTCGAAGACGGCCGGGACCTCCCAGCTGGACCGGTGCATGCGCGCCAGCGTGCCGGGTGGGATGACGCGGGCGACGTTGGCGGACAGACCGCCCCCGGTGACGTGGGACATCGCGTGGACGGCGCCGGGCCGGGCGTCGAGGATCGCTGCGAGATCGCCGGAGTACACGCGGGTGGGCGTGAGGATCTCCTCGCCGAGGGTGCGGGAGAACTCGGGCACCTCACGGTCGAGGGCCCAGCCGGCGTCGGCGATGATGCGGCGGACGAGCGAGTAGCCGTTGGAGTGCAGGCCGGAGGCGGGAAGCCCGATGAGCACATCACCGGTGTTGACGCGTTCGGGCCCGAGCAGGTCATCGGCTTCCACAGCGCCGGTGGCCGCTCCGGCGATATCGTATTCGTCGACGCCGAGCAGGCCGGGGTGCTCGGCGGTCTCGCCGCCGACGAGTGCGACACCGGCAGACGCACAGGCTTCGGCGATGCCGCGGACGATGTCGGCGATGCGTTCGGGCACGACCTTGCCGCAGGCGATGTAGTCGGTCATGAACAGCGGGCGGGCGCCGCAGACGATGATGTCGTCGACGACCATGCCGACGAGGTCGTAGCCGATGGTGTCGTGGATGTCGAGGGCCTGGGCGATCGCGACCTTGGTGCCGACGCCATCGGTGGAGGTGGCGAGGTAGGGCCGACGGTAGTCCTTGAGCCAGGTAGCGTCGAACAGGCCGGCAAAGCCGCCGAATCCGCCGACGACCCGGTCGTTGTGGGTGGCGGCGACTGCGGACTTCATCAGCTCGACGGCCCGATCCCCGGCTTCGACGTCGACGCCGGCGGAGGCGTAGGTGGTGGCTTCGGGGCTCTGGTGGTCCTGAGTCATCAGCATCCTCTTTCAGCTGCCGCGATGTCGGGCACGGTGATGGGGTAGTTGCCGGAGAAGCAGGCGGTGCACAGTTCGGCTTCGCGCTGCTGGGTGGCGGTGATCATGCCGTCGAGTGAGATATAGCCCAGCGAGTCGGCACCGAGGGACTGGCAGATCTCCTCGGTGTTGAGGCCGTTGGCGATGAGCTCAGCGCGGGTGGCGAAGTCGATGCCGTAGAAGCACGGCCATTTGACCGGCGGGGAGGAGATCCGGATGTGGATCTCCTTCGCCCCTGCCTCGCGCAGCATCCGCACAAGGGCCCGCTGAGTGTTGCCGCGCACGATCGAGTCGTCGACGACGACGAGCCGGCGGCCGGCGATGTTCTCCTTGAGCGGGTTGAGCTTGAGTCTGATGCCGAGCTGGCGCAGCGTCTGGGAGGGCTGGATGAAGGTGCGGCCGACGTAGGCGTTCTTCATCAGTCCCTGCCCGAAGGGGATGCCGGATTCCTCGGCGTAGCCGACGGCGGCCGGGGTGCCCGATTCGGGTGTGGCGATGACGAGGTCGGCGTCGACGGGGTATTCGCGGGCGAGCTGGCGGCCCATCTCGGTGCGGGCGGCGTGCACGGTCTTGCCGTTGAGGACGCTGTCGGGCCGGGCGAGGTAGACGTATTCGAAGACGCAGCGGGCCTGTTCGGGTTCGGCCCACCGGTAGGAGCGCAGCCCGTCCTCGTCGATGGCGATGAGTTCGCCGGGTTCGATCTCGCGGACGAAGGAGGCGCCGACGATGTCGAGGGCTGCGGTCTCGCTGGCGACGACCCAGCCGCGTTCGAGGCGGCCGAGGGCCAGCGGGCGCACGCCGTGGCGGTCTCGTGCGGCGTACAGGGTGTGCTCGTCCATGAAGACGAGTGAGAAGGCGCCGTCGAGTCTGGGCATGAGCTCCCGGGCGGCAGCCGTGAGGTTCTCGGCCGCCGACGAGGCGAGCAGCTCGGTGACCAGCGACGTGTCGTTCGAGGAGTCGCGCCCGGACCGGGTGCGGGCCGGCTTCTGGGTGGCGGCCTTGACGGTCTCATCACGCGCGGTGACCTTCGCGTCGGCCATCTCCTGCAGGTCGGCGAAGTTCGTCAGGTTGCCGTTGTGGGCCAGTGCGACGGTGCCGAATGGGGTGGGCCCGAGAGTGGGCTGGGCGTTCTCCCAGGACGAGACCCCGGTGGTGGAGTAGCGGGTGTGGCCGACGGCGATGTGGCCGGGCAGAGTGTCGAGGTCGCTTTCGTCGAAGACCTGGGAGACGAGTCCCATATCGCGGTAGATGAGGATCTGCTTGCCGTTGCTGGCGGCGATGCCAGCCGATTCCTGGCCGCGATGCTGGAGGGCGTAGAGGCCGAAGTAGGTGAGCTTGGCGACCTCCTCGCCGGGGGCCCAGACGCCGAAGACACCGCATTCGTCCTGCGGGCCTTGGTCGGCGAAGTCGAAATCGTCGCTGGAGGCTGCGTTCACGCGTGTCACGCCGTCATTCTCTCACATCCGTCTCCCCCGCCCGGCCGGGTTCAGAGGGCTGTTCGCCAGCGGTCTCGACCTCGGGCACCTCGGTGTCAACCGCCTCGGTGTCGACGGCCCCGGGTGCGGGGTCATGTACGGCGGGCACAGTGTAGGTGCGGGCGCGGCGCAGGCTGATGCGGTCGAGGATGAGGGCGACGACGGCGCCGAGGAAGCCGCCGATGGTGCCGACGAAGACCATGAGCATCCACGTCGCCGAGGCCTGGGTCACCTCGACCTCGACGCCGGCCATGTCGACGGGCAGAAAGGACAGGATACCGCCTGCGATCATGCCGAGGATGGCGCCGAGGATGATGAACGCCGAGTACTTGGGGCTGCGGCGGACCGAGACGTCGATCGTGTCGTCGTTCATGGGCTCCCTTGGTTGCCGTGGTGGCAGGCGGCGGCCTGCTGGTGTGCGCCCAACAGTCTAGTTCACCGGTCCCGCGTGCCGCGATTGCCGGTCGTGCCCGCGCGATGAGCCCGATGCCGATGTCGCGTTCGTCGAAGAGCCGGCGGGCCAGCGGGCTGACCACGAGGATGTAGGCCAGCGGGCTGAGCACGGCGACGACGACGCGCTTGTCGCTGACGGCCACCGCCGGCAGACCGGCCGGTCGGTGAAGGTCAGATCTTCATGACGACGGTCTTCGTCTGCGTGTACTCATCGAAGGCCTCGATCGACTTCTCGCGCCCGTACCCGGACTTCTTGAAGCCGCCGAAAGGCAGTTCGACGCCGCCGCCGGCGCCGTAGGTGTTGACGAACACCTGGCCGGCTTCGATCTCCGCGGCCATCCGGTGAGCGCGTGAGAGGTTCTGCGTCCACACGGCTGAGACGAGGCCGTAGTCGGTGCCGTTGGCCTCGGCGATCGCCTGCTCGTCGGAGTCGAAGCTGCGGGAGACGACGACGGGCCCGAACACCTCCTCCTGCCAGATCTCGGAGTCGGCCTCGACATCGGCGACGATCGTCGGGGCGAAGAAGGCGCCCTCCGTGCCGGAAGAGCCTTCCGTACCCGAGGTGCTGATCGCCTCGGCTGCGGCGCCGCCGGTGAAGATCTCACCGGAGTCGAGACGCTCGAGGAACCCGGTCACCCGCTCGAACTGCTTGCGGGAGACGAGCGGGCCGAGCATCGGGTCGTCGAGTCCGGGCCCGATCGTCACCTCGCGCATCGCAGCGCTCATCTTCTCCAGCACCTCGTCGCGCACGTCGGTGTGGACGAGCAGCCGGGAACCGGCCGAGCAGGTCTGGCCGGCGTTCTGGATGATCGAGCGGACCAGGGAGGGCACAGCTGCGTCGATGTCGGCATCGGCGAAGACGATGTTGGCCGACTTCCCGCCGAGCTCGAGGACGGTCGGGATGACCCGGTCGGCTGCCGCCCGGGCGATGATCGAGCCGGTGCCGGTCGAGCCGACGAAGCCGAGGTGGGCGACCTCGGGGTGCTGGGCGAGTGCCGCACCGGCCTCCCGGCCGAGTCCGGTGACGACGTTGAAGGCGCCGGTGGGGAAGCCAGCCTGGTCGAGGATCTCGGCTAAGCGCACGGTGGTGCGCGGGGTTTCGTCTGCCGGTTTGGCCACCGCGCAGTTGCCGGTGGCCAGCGAGGTGGCTGCCGCCCGGCCGACGAGCTGGAGGGGGTAGTTCCAGGCGACGATGTGGCCGGTGACGCCGTAGGGTTCGCGGCGGGTGTAGACGTGCATGTCCTCGCCGAGCGGGATGGTGTGGCCGTAGTAGGCCTCGATGGTGTGGCCGTAGAACTCGAAGTAGCGGGCGCACACATCGACGTCAGCATAGGCCTGGGACAGCGGTTTGCCGGTGTCTTCGCTTTCGAGCCGGGCGAGGTTCTCACGGTCTGCGCGGATGAGTTCGGCTGCTGCCACGAGCAGGCGGGCGCGCTCCTCCGGCTTGGTCCGGCCCCAGGACTGCTGGGCTCTGCCGGCGGCGATGACGGCCTGGTCGACTTCGTCGAAGCCGCCCCGGGCGATCTGCCCGATCGTCTCGTTGGTCGCCGGGTCGATGTTGTCGTAGGTCGTCACCGAGGGCACGTGACGGCCGCCGATGAAGGACGTGATCTGCGCAGGAGTTGAGGCCATGTCCTGAGCCTAAGCCCCCGCACCCGAGGTGTCAGCCCGCCGGCCGCATCCCGGACGCCTGACCTTTCTCAGTCGGCTTCGAGGGCGGTGGCCCAGCCGGTGCCCGGCAGGTTCTCGAACACGAGGTTCGTCTGGGTGCGGGTGATGGCCGGGTGGCTGGCGAGGTTGTCGACGACGAAGTCGCGCAGGGCATCGGCATCGGTGGCGACGACGTGGATGATGAAGTCGTCGCTGCCGGCCATGTGGAAGACCGAGAGCACCCCCGGCCAGGTGGGGGCATCGCGGCGCAGCGCGGCGATCGCAGTGCGGTCGAGGTGACCGATCTGGCAGGAGACCATCGCCTCCAGCGGCAGGCCGATGCGGTCCTTGTCGACGGTGATGCCGAATTTCGCGATCACCCCGGTGGACACGAGCCGGCGGATGCGCAGCGCCACAGTCGATTCGGCCACGCGCAGCCGGCGGGCCAGCGTCCGCCCGGAGGCGCGCGCGTCGGCATCGAGCAGGCGCAGCAGCTGCCGGTCGATGGCGTCGAGTGCGACATCGGCCACAGTGCACCCCCTTTCCACATCGCAGTGTCTGCGGCAGACTGCGATACAGTGCCCATTGTGCCGCGGTTCCTGCAGGATTATCCGCTCATCCTGCAATTATCTGCAGCAGATGCGCAGGTTCACGTCGAAGAGGAGTTGAATGCAGGCCATGAGCCACATCACGCCCGGCGAATCCGCCGCCCACGACACCCACCCTGACACCCTGGCCGTACACGGCATGACCGCGCGTGCCATGAGCGAGGGCACGCACGTTCCGACGATCGATCTGTCAACGACCTACCCGCTGCCCGAGGTGGAGTCCGGCGGAGATTCCTATGAGCTGCTCGCCGGCGGCGGCCGCGCCAAGGATGGTGCGACCTCGCTCGTCTACCAGCGGCTGTGGTCGCCGAACGCTTCGGACTTCGAGGAGGGCCTGGCCGCACTCGAAGGCGCGGAGTCCGCTGTCAGTTTCGCCACCGGGATGGCTGCGATCTGTGCGGTGCTCCAGCAGCGGGTGGCTGCTGGCAAGCCGCACATCGTGGCGATCCGCCCGCTCTACGGTGGGACCGACCATGTGCTGGCCACCGGGTTCCTCGGCACCCGCGTCACCTGGGCGACCCCCGACACGGTGACTGAGTCGATCGAGTCCGACACCGGTCTCGTCATCATGGAGACCCCGGCGAACCCGACGCTCGAACTCGTCGACATCGCAGCTGTTGTCGCGGCCGCCGGTGACGTACCGGTCATGGTCGACAACACATTCGCCACCCCGGTCCTCCAGCAGCCGCTGGCGCACGGGGCTGCGTATGCGGTGCATTCGGCAACGAAGTACCTCGGCGGCCACGGGGATGCGATGGGCGGCATCGTCGCCTGCTCCGAAGACCGCGCCCGCGAGCTGCGCGGCGTCCGCTCGCTCACCGGCGGGCTGCTGCACCCGATGGGCGCCTATATGCTCGCCCGCGGTCTGCGCACGCTGCCGGTCCGCATCCGCCAGCAGCAGGAGAATGCGCAGGCTGTTGCCGAGGCACTCGACGGCCATGAGGCGATCGCCCGGGTGTTCTTCCCCGGTCTCGACGGCCAGGATCCGGCCGGGCTCATCGGCTCGCAGATGTCGGGTCCCGGTGCGATGCTCGCCCTTGACATGGCCGGCGGCTACCAGGCCGCTGCCGCGTTCGCTGAGCGCACCCGCCTGGCAGTGCACGCTGTCTCACTCGGCGGCGTCGACACTCTCATCCAGCATCCGGCCTCGCTGACCCACCGCCCGGTCGCTCCCGACGCCCGCCCGGCCGCCGGTGTCGTGCGCGTGTCGATCGGGCTGGAGGATCCGCGCGACATCATCGCCGACTTCACCCAGGCTCTCAGCTGAGGGACAACTCCCGACAGCACCTCAGCGGCCGCGCCTTTTCGGTGCGGCCGCTGCGCATGTCGGCGGTAGAATGACAGTTTATGAAGACCGGTTCTCCCCTCGGTCCTTGGGCCATCGGCTGGCGCATCATCGCGCCCGTGGCGGCACTTGCCGTGCTCACCACCGGCCAGTTCCTCAAGACGAACGACTATTTTCCCCTCGGCTCACTGTCGCAGTACTCAACGGCCCGCGACCTCAACGGCCAGGTCAAGACCGCCTATCTGCTCGCCCGGTTCCCCGGCAGCGATGAGGACGTCAACCTGAGCCTCAACCTCCGGGTCGTCGGCATCGAGCGCGGTGATGTCGAGTCCCAGCTCGGCAACATCATCGCCGACCCGGCGATGCTGCAGACGATCGCTGACGGCTACGCGCGCCTGCACCCGGGTGAGCCGCAGCCGACCCATCTGACGCTGTGCCGGTCGATCACGCAGCTGAAGAACGGTGTGGAGACCGGCGAACCGGAGCACATCGTGCTCGCCGAATGGCAGGCGCGCTGATGCACCGCTTCACCGACTGGTTCCTGCCCGCCGTCCCCGCTGCGCGCCTGGCGGTCTTCCGCGTCATCATCTACGCGTTCGTGCTCATCGACGTGTTCCTCATGTCCAACGACGTCGTCAACCACGGCTACAAGCCCGACTTCTACCAGCCGACACTCCTGCCCCGCCTGCTCGGCCTGCCGCCGGTGTCCGTCTGGGGTGCGCACACCCTGCAGGTGCTGCTCGTCGTCTTCTGCGTCCTCGGCGCGATCGGCATCGCCCAGCGCATCACCACCGTCGGCGTCGCCGTGTGTTTCTGGTTGTGGATGATGTACTCACAGGGCTACGGCTATGTCGCCCACGACCACATGGCGCTCATGTTCGCCGTGCTCCTCATCCCCACCGCCGGCGTCATCGCCTTCTCCGACTTCCGCCCCGACCGGCGCGCCGGCTGGGTGCTGCGGATCGTGCAGATCTGTGTGGTGCTCACGTACTTCTATTCGGTGCTCATGAAGTGGATCGCCTCAGGCTCACTCATCCGCTGGGCCAACGGCGCGGTGTTCGTGTGGGCGATCATGCGCCGCGGATCGGTCTTCATCCGCTGGACGCTCGAATACCCCGGCCTGCTCATCGCCGCGCAGTGGGCGCTGCTCATCGTTGAGATCCTCACCCCGGTCGCCCTGTTCGTCAAGGGCCGGATCCTCTACGCGATCGTCATCTTCTTCTGCCTCTTCCACCTCGCGACCTACCTGTCACTCGGCATCCACTTCCTGCCGACCGTCGTGTGCTGGGCGGCGTTCCTGCCGCTCGAACGCCTGCTGCCGGCCTATCGCCGGCACACCGCGCCCGAGGCGGAGGTCGCCTCAGCCTGAGGACTCACCTTCCGGGTGCGAGACTCGGCACCGGCAGCCCGAACACATGTCTCAATGCCCGCTGGGCTGCGAACCAGCCGTTCATGCCGTGCACACCCGGACCCGGCGGGGTGGCCGCCGAGCACAGGTAGACGCCGGGGATGCCGAGTGAGTACGGATCCCAGGTCAGCCGGGGCCGGGCGACCATCCGGTACAGCGACACGGTGCCTGCGGCGATGTCGCCGCCTGCGTAGTTCTCGTTGTGCTCGGACATCTCTGATGCCGGCACGCAGGCGGAGTCGACGATGACATCGCGGAAGCCGGGGGCGAACCGCTCGATCTGGGCGGTGATGTGCTCGGTGACATCGACCGGGCAACCGGCCGGCACATGCGCGTACGTCCACAGTGGCCGCAGACCCGCCACCTCCCGGGAGGGATCAGCGACCGTCGGGTCGGAGACGAGCACGACGGGACGCTCGGGCAGCCGGCCGGAGGTGACCTCCGCCTCGGCGGCGGCCATCTGCTCCCTGGTCCCGCCCAGGTGCAGGGTTCCCGCGGCGGTCAACTCAGGATCGCGCCACGGCACCGGCCCGGAGAGCACGAAGTCGACTTTCGCGGCGGCATCCCCGTGCCCGAAGCGCGTGAGCCCCGCCCGGGCCGTCGCCGGCAGGCTGGCGTCCCAGATGCGGGCGGCGGTACCAGCTGAGGTGTCGAGCAGATAGCTGCGGGCAGGCGGCAGGTCAGCCGCGGTCTCGATGAGCACGCCCGTGCGGATCGTCCCGCCGTGGGCTGCCAGGTCGGCGGCGAGCGCGTCGGTGATGGCCTGGGAGCCGCCGACGGGGATCGGCCAGCCGGCCCCGTGCGCGAGTGTCGCCAGCAGCATCGCTGCGGCTGCAGTCGCCGGGGAGGGCAGGGTGCCGATCGCATGCGAGGCGACACCGGCGAACAGGGCCCGGGCGGGCTCAGTGCGCAGCGGCAGATTCCAGGCCGGTGTCCCCTGCTGGAACAGCCGGGCCATGAACTGCGTCGAACGCGCGAGGGCGGCCGGGCTGCGCAGGGCAGCCGGCAGGGACCGCTTGTCACCGAGGGAGAGCCACACGATCTCCTCGATGTGATCGGCGAACGGCTCGAAGAACCGCTTCCACGCCGGCCCATCGGCACCGAGGCCCGCGGCGGTCCGGTCGAGGTCGCGCCAGGCCAGTGCTGCCGGCTGGTCGTCGAGCGGCTGGGCGTAGGAGATCTCCGGCACGGCGAGCTCAACACCGCGGGCGGCGAGGTCGAAGTCAAGCAGGAACGGGCTGGCAAGCGCCATCGGGTGGACGGCGGAGCACACGTCGTGCCGCAGCGCCGAGGCACCGGTCCGGCCGGCGGCGAGCCCGAGGTTGAGGGTGCGCGCTCCCCCACCGACAGTCTCCTGCGCCTCTAGGACCTCGACGGCCAGCCCGGCGCGGGCGAGGGTGACGGCGGCGGCCAGTCCGTTGGGTCCGGAGCCGACGATGACGGCATCGAGTGCCGGGCTCCGCCGCAGCGCCGGTGGCTGATGCATCGGCTCAGCTGCCGGCGAGTTCGGCGGGAGTGAACAGGGGCAGCTGCTGACTCAGATCGGCCCGCGTGCCCGAGGCGATCGCCGGGTCGGCGGCCTGTGCGTCGGTGAAGCTCAGTTCGCCGATCGCCAGTCGCAACCACGTCTCCGGGTCGGTTTCGATGACATTGGGCGGGGTGCCGCGGGTGTGCTTGGGCCCTGCGATGCACTGGGTGACGCCGAAGGGCGGGATGCGCACTTCGACGGTGCCGCCCTCATGCCGGGCGGCGAGCTCTTCGAGTGTGTAGCGCACGGCCATCGCCAGGGTGCCCCGTTCGACGGCGTCGGCGCCGGTGCGGCGGGCCTGCTCCCAGCGGGCGAGTGCGGCCCGGCCCTCGGTCTGGTCGATTCTGCGGCGAATGCTCATGACTGTTCCCTCCCGTGCATCGCATCGTACAGGCCCGATCCGGCGCGCACCTGCCCGACGACGGCGGGGGCGCCGAGTTCGTCGATGCCGCCGGTGATCTGCGGGGCCAGATCGCTGATGACCGGCAGGGCGGCCTGCGCATCGACCGCCCCAGCGTGGGCAAGCAGCTCGAGCGCGACCATCGAGGTGATCCGGTTCGACCCGTCGAGGCATTTGACCGCAACCGCCCAGCCGTCGCGGGTGCCCATCACCATGACGCCTTCGGCGCCGAACTTCGCGAGCACCTGGAGTCGTTCGATCGCCACCGCGTTGGGCCGGCCGTGCCCGTCGATCGCCCACGGGTGCTCGACGACCGCTTCGGTCAGCAGCCGGGCTGGTTCGCTCACACCCGCTGCGATCTGCCCGATGCCGCGGGCCAGGCGGGTGAGCGGCATCGCGTGCACCGGTGCCCCGCAGCCGTCGACGCCGACGTGATCTGACGGCGCCCCGCAGTAGCGTTCGACGGCGGCGGCGACTGCCTGCTGGACCGGGTTGTCAGGATCGAGGTAGGTGGCGGTGTCCCAGCCGTTGTGGGCGCAGGCGGCCAGAAACGCGGCATGCTTGCCGGAGCAGTTGTAGAACAGCCGGGAGGTCTGCTTGCCCTCAGCCCGCGTGAGGTAGCGGTAGTCGGGGTCGGCCGGTGCGACGGCCGGGCACTTGAGCGCGGTCTCGTCGAGACCGGCATCGGCGAGCATCTCCTCGACGACCTTCACATGCCCTTCCTCGGACCGGTGGGAGGCGGTGGCGAGCACGGCGGCCTCCCCGGCGAGCGCCACCCCGGTCTCCATGACGGCGACTGCCTGCAGCGGTTTGAGGCACGAACGGGTGAGCACCGGCACCTCGGGAGCCCCGGCCTGCGCATACACGCCGCCGTCGGGGTCGAGGACGACAGCGGAGCCGATGTGGCGGGATTCGATGAACCCGCTGCGCTCGATGACGGCGAGCTCAGCGGCCTGGGCGGCGGTGCTGGTGGCAGGGTCGGCAGAAGCACTCATGCCCCCACTCTAAAGCCTGCCTGCCCGGCTGCGACCCGGCATACTAAGCTGAGGAGCATGAAGGTTCTCGTGCTGGGCTCAGGCGCCCGCGAACATGCCATCGTCGCCGGTCTGATCCGCGATCCGCAGGTTGATGCCGTCATCGCCGCCCCCGGCAACCCGGGCATCTCACTCATGTGCGAAACCCGCCCCGTCGAGGCCACCGATCCGGCCGCCGTCACGGCGCTCGCCCAAGAGCTCGACGCCGACCTCGTCGTCATCGGCCCCGAGGCCCCGCTCGTCGCCGGTGTCGCCGATGCGCTGCGCGAGGCTTCCTTCCCGGTCTTCGGTCCCAGCGGTGAGGCCGCCGTGCTGGAGGGTTCGAAGGCGTTCGCCAAGGAGATCATGGCCGCAGCCGGTGTGCCCACCGCCGAGGCGGTCGCCGCCACCGACGAAGACGAAGCCGCTGCTGCCCTCGACCGGTTCGGCGCCCCCTACGTCGTCAAGGCCGACGGGCTGGCCGCCGGCAAGGGCGTTGTCGTCACCGACGACCGCGATGCGGCACTGACCCACGCCCGCTCGTGTCTGTCGGTTGCCGACCGGGTCGTCATCGAGGACTACCTCGACGGCCCCGAGGTGTCCCTGTTCGTGCTCTGCGACGGCGCCACCGCTGTCCCGCTCGAACCGGCCCAGGACTTCAAGCGGATCGACGACGGCGACACCGGCCCGAACACCGGCGGGATGGGCGCCTACTCCCCGCTGCCGTGGGCCCCGCCCGAGCTCGTCGACGAGATCGTCACGACCGTCGCCCAGCCGGTCGTCGACGAGATGGCCCGCCGCGGCACCCCGTTCTCCGGACTCCTGTACTGCGGGCTGGCGCTCACCGCCAAGGGGCTCAAGGTTCTGGAGTTCAATGTGCGCTTCGGCGACCCGGAGACCCAATCGGTCCTCGCCCGCCTGGAGACCCCGCTCAGCACCGCACTCATGGCCGCCGCCACCGGCACACTCGCTGAGCTGCCGCCACTGCAGTGGTCGTCTGAGGCGTCGGTCACCGTCGTCATGGCCGCTGCCGGCTACCCCGAGGCACCGGTCACCGGCACCCCGATCACCGGCCTGAGAGAAGCCGCCGGCCAGGACGGGGTGATGGTCCTGCATGCGGGAACCACCGCCTCGGACACGGCAGGCCAGCTGGCCACCAGCGGCGGGCGCGTGCTGTCCGTCGTCGCCAACGCCCCGACACTGGCCGAGGCCCGCGAGCGCGCCTACGCCGCGACCGCGCTCATCAGCTGGGAGGGTGAACAGCACCGGTCCGACATCGCCGCCGCGGCGGCCGCCGGCCAGATCACGATCCCGTCCACCACCGACTAGCACCACCGACTGAGGAGGTCCGCCATGAGCACCGACGCACCGCAGAGCCTGCCGGGCTGGCAGCACGTGTACTCCGGCAAGGTCCGCGACATGTACGTGCCCGCAGACGGCCCGGCAGAACTGACAGGCGCGAAGCGCGTGCTGCTCGTGGCCAGCGACCGGATCTCCGCCTACGACTACGTGCTCGACACCCCGATCCCGGACAAGGGCGCGGTGCTCACCGGGCTGAGCCTGTGGTGGTTCGACCAGCTCGCCGAGGTCATCGGCAACCACGTCACCTCCACCGACGTTCCCGAGGCGGTGGCCGGCCGCGCGATGGTCTGCCGGCCTCTGGACATGTTCCCGGTCGAATGCGTGGCCCGCGGGTACCTCACCGGTTCAGGCCTGAAGGACTACGAGCGCACCGGCGCCGTGTGCGGTGTCTCCCTGCCGGCTGGGCTGCGGGAGGCCGACAAGCTGACGCCGGCGATCTTCACGCCGGCCACCAAGGCTGAGCTCGGTGATCACGATGAGAACATCAGCTTCGACAAGACCGTCGAACTGCTCGGTGAGGACGACGCCGAGCTTCTGCGCGATATCACCTTGCGCATCTACACCCGGGCTGAGGAGATCGCCCGGGAGCGCGGCATCATCCTGGCCGATACGAAGTTCGAGTTCGGCCGGGACGCTGACGGCCGGGTGCTGCTCGCCGATGAGGTGCTGACCCCGGACTCCTCCCGGTTCTGGGACGCCGAAAGCTACACGCCGGGTCAGGTGCAGGCCAGTTTCGACAAGCAGTTCGTCCGCGACTGGCTCACCGGCCCGGACTCCGGGTGGGACAAGGACTCCGGCCAGCAGCCGCCGGCCCTGCCTGAGGAGATCGTCGCCAAGACCCGGCAGCGCTACATCGACGCCTTCGAACGGATCACCGGCGAGACCTTCCCCGGCTGAGCCCGGTTCAGTCCGCTGACGCGTCGACCTCCGGGGTGCGCATCCACTCACGCTGCCCGTGGGTGAGCTGCCGCAGGTCCGTATCCGAGTCGAAGCTCGCCCCGATCGCACCGGCGAACAGCCCGAGCGCGGCGGACAGCCACGCGAGTTCGACGTAGTCGTTCCACTCCGTCTCATCGCCGAGCACATCGGCCATGAATTGGGCGTCGATGACGATGAGCGACGACAGCAGAATGACGACGAAGAGGATGAGGTAGACGAGCGTCACCCCGACGAGCAGCGTCATCACCGTCGAGAAGTTGTACAGCACCGTCACCGCAGCCAGGGATTCGCGCTTCGGCTTGTCCCACAGCCGGTGGCCGAAGATGAGCCAGGTCGCCACGAGCGTGATGGCCAGCAGCCCGATGAGGATGAGCCGGGCGGTCGGCAGGTAGTCGGCCATCTGCCAGATCGAGTTGTAGAAGATGCCGAACGCGCCGGCGGCCGCCGCGGCTGCGAGCGCACTCGAAAGCTTCGGCACCGCCTTCCACGGCTCGTTGGCCATGATCATACCCAGGGCCATGCGCGGCCCGCCGGTGAAGGTGTGGGCGTGCAACAGGTGCTCGCGACCCTCCTGGTCATACGTCCACGTCGACCACCTGAAACCGGAGGAGGACCGCCCGTGCGAGCCCCCGTCGAGCATATGCTTCACCGAGGCCGTCATCGTCGCCACGAGCCGTCCGGCCCGCGCCCACATACCGAAGGTCGGCAGTGAGATGACGGCGATCGCCAGATCGGTGAACACCTCGGCAATGAGCGGATAGCCGCGGGTGTGGCGCGGGATCTCGGTGAGAAACACCGTGGCATGAGCCGGTTCGGTCAGCTCGGCGAGCTCCTCGGCGGCCTCCATGTCGAGTTCGAACTCCGGGGTCAGGCGCAGGGTCGCGCTGCGCACCTCGACGCTGACCTCCTGACCGAGCTCGCGGGCCAGGCGCTCGGCGAGCTCGTCCTTGGCGGCTTCGGCCCGCTTGGTCGGGGTGCCGGGATCGGCGATGAGCACGACCCGGTCGAATGTCGTCGGCAGCTGTGGTGCGGCAGACATGGCCACCCGCCCTTCCGGCCGCGTCGTCGGCGGCAGAGACTGTGCGATTCGCGGTCACGCTACCAGAGGCTGCCCGGGCTGGTCGCGCTGTTAGGATGAGACTGCTGAACAGACGGCTGCCGGTCAGCCGCGCACATCGCATAAGGAGAACGTGGACATGGCACGTGTCGTCGTCGAGGTCATGCCGAAGCCGGAGATCCTCGATCCGCAGGGCAAGGCGATCAGCTCGGGCCTGACCCGGCTGGGATTCGACGGGTTCACCGATGTCCGTCAGGGCAAGCGCTTCGAGCTCACCGTCGAGGGCGAGGTGACCGATGCGGTGCTGACCGAGGTGCGCGATGCGGCTGAGAAGCTGCTGTCGAATCCCGTCATCGAGAACGTCGTCGCCGTGCGCGCCGAGGAGGACCCCGGCACCGAGGCAGGTGCCCGGTGACCGACCGCAGCGCCTACACTGCCGGCGGCCCGCTCATCGGCGCCCCCACCTCGTCTGCGGCGACTCCCGGCGCTGCCGGCGCCCGGGTCGGCGTCGTCACCTTCCCCGGCACCCTCGACGACCGGGATGCTGCACGCGCCGTCACCCTGGCCGGGGCGGAGGCGGTGCGCCTGTGGCATGCCGATGAGTCCCTGTCCGGGGTCGATGCGGTGATCCTGCCCGGCGGGTTCTCCTACGGCGACTACCTGCGCTGCGGTGCGATCGCCCGCTTCGCCCCGATCATGGATGCCGTCATCGCAGCAGCCGAGGGCGGGATGCCGGTGCTCGGCATCTGCAACGGCTTCCAGGTGCTGTGCGAGGCCCATCTGCTGCCCGGGGCGCTCGTGCGCAACGACTCCCAGCAGTTCGTATGCCGGGACCAGAAGCTGCGCATCGAGAACGCTGAGACCGCCTGGACCTCGGATTTCACCGCAGGTCAGGAGATCGTCATCCCGCTCAAGAACGGCGAAGGCGGCTATATGGCTGATGACGCCGCACTCGACATGCTCGAAGGTGAGGGCCGGGTTGTGGCCCGCTACCTGGAGGTCAACCCGAACGGCTCACGCAACGACATCGCCGGCATCACCGATGCGAGCGGCCGGATCGTCGGACTCATGCCGCACCCCGAACACGCCGTCGAAGCCGGCTATGGCCCGGACACCGCCGCCGGCATGCGCACCGGCCTTGACGGCCAGGGCTTCTTCACCTCGGTCATCTCCGCACTCGTCAACGCATGAGGCCGCCCTGCGGCGGTCTGCCTGCCGAGCCGGCACCGGAACGCTAGAGTTGTGAGCATGACTGAAACGCTGCAGGATCTCGTCAACCGTGCCGTGTTCCTCTCCGCCGAGATGCAGGCCGCCTTCGGCCGCCGGATCGCCGATGCCGACTGGGAAGTCGACTTCGCCGCCGACCCGCCGACGCTGCGCTTCACCGGCGAGCAGCCGCTGGAGGTGCGCGCCCACATGCTCGGCAGCGAATCGCAGCAGACTTCGACCTGGCATTGGGGCTGGGACAACATCAACGACTTCCCCGCTCCTGTCGTCGACCTCTCGCATGCGGTGCGCCGACACGGTGCCGCGCATGAGCTGGGCGAACTCACCACCGAAGAGATCGACCTGAGTGAGGAGCTGGCGCTGCGGCTGACGCTGGCGGCGAAGACGATCACCGGCCTGTGGGCGCACTACCCGGTCGATGCCGGCGGCGGTTCGGTCGTGTGGCTGCTCGTCGAGCATCCGGAGCTCACGCTCGGTCAGCCTGCGATCCGCGATCTCGTCCGCTCACTGGCCCAGGGCCTGACCGAGACCGAGGTGACCGATCACCGGGCGGCGCTCATCGCCTACGCCGAGCAGCGCGGCTTCCCGCTGGTCGAGCTGCCCGCGGGCGGCCTGCGCCTGCTGGCAGCCGACGGCAGCGCCGATGTCACCTTCGACGAGCAGAACCGCATCACCAACTGCGCTCTGCATCAGCCGCTCGAGGGCGAGGCCGCCGAGCAGTTCGCCGGCCGCAGTTCGACACCCGCCACCACGCCCGCCCCTGCGGTCGAGGGACCGGTTCCCGCCCCGGCACCGGAGCCCGCGCCCGAGGCGGGCGAGCCCGAACCTGCCCCGGCACCTGCCGAACCGGTCGCCGAACCCGAACCGGCACCGGAACCTGCAACGGCGCCTGAACCGGCACCGGAGCCTGTCGCCCCGACTCCGGCAGCCGAAGAGCCTGCTCCCGCACCCGAGCCGGAGAAGAAGGAGAAGCCGAAGAAGAAGAGCTTCTTCAAGAAGCTCTTCGGCGGTTAACGACGACTATTGAACGAACGTCGTAATGCAATAGTCCAATATTCATGAGTTTCACCTGAGTGAACGGTCTCAGAACTCTTGAAAATGATGCATGACACCTCATCGCCTGTGGCGTCGAATTCGCATTGGCGTAAGCATGGCCACACCAACCGAGTAGCCCACATGCGAGAGGACAATGACATGCACATGATAAAAAAGCCGACCGGTGCACTCTTCACGGCCGCTGCTCTGGTGGCATCGCTGACGAGCACCCTGCCGGCATACGCAGATACCCAGGTGAAGCAGAACGCTGATGTGAGCACGGTCAGCCAGACTCCATCGGCAGATGGGCCGGGCAACGATTCGAAAGTCACGTCTGCCGAGGGTTTGAGCGACGAGCTCATCGACAAATACGACCCGTATGTCAGCCAGAACGACAAAGGCACCTACTCACTCTCCCTTCCCACAGGAAAGACATTTCCCGAATCAGAGGTGGAACTTGTAGAGAAGGCGATTGAGAAGACGAATTCCGAGGTCGAAAAGATCTCGTCTTCGGCTGAAGCCACACAAGCCGACGATGGCAATCTCGTCGTTCAGAAATCCCATGGAGGATTCAAATCCCATTGGTGGGGATTCGAGGTGTGGCTCGACAATTACGCAGTGGGAAAGGTCCAGAAGATGCTCGCCGCAGGCGCTGGGGTCAGTGGTCTGGCCGCAGCGATCATGTCGTGGACCGGCGTCGGCGGCGGCGTTGCCGGAGTGATCGCCGGAGCATTCGCCGCAGCCGGTGGAATCGCCGAGCTGTGCAACTGGTCCGACAAGGGAATCTCCATCAAGCGGCCGCACGTCGGCCCGGTCGTCTGCTGGCCGCGGTGAACGACGATCCGTCTGCGCCCACTGACGTGGGCCCAAGCACTGAAGGACGACACACATGAAAATCGGATACGCACTGTCCATTGTCCTGTCAGTCCTCGGTCTCGCGGTGCTGTTCGGTGACGGCTTCGGACTCACCGAGCACTCCTTTGAGGCCGCCCTGGGGCTGATAGTGGTCTCCCTGATGCTCACCTTCTGGCAGCGTTCACGCGATCGGCGTGATCCCCAGCGGCATCCCCGCCCCGGAGATCAGGCGGCCTGAGGCCAGTACGCGCCGCTGCCCGACTCCTGTTGTGCTCGGCGAGCCGACGATGACATGGTGAATGCCTGACCCCTGCAGCTGAGAGGAGATGCTGATGAGACATCTGGGATACCTGGCCGCCGTCGCCGCGGCAGTCCTCGGCCTTGTCGTGCTGTTCACCGGCGGCTTCGGACTCACAGAGCACTCCGTTGAAGCCGCTGTGGGACTCATCGTGCTCTCCCTGGCGATCACTCTCTGGCAGCGCTCACGCGATCAGCGGACAGCAGGACGACGACCATGAGCTCCCGACGCAAGGCCAGCCCCGGCACACTCATGACAGCCGGCCTGCTCGTCATGGTCGGCCTGCTGCTGGTGCGCGAATTCGTTCCCGAGGGCCCGATCGCCATCGCCGCGCTCGTCATCGGGCTCGTCGCCCTCCTCATCATCATCCCTGCCTACCTGCGGGCACTGCTGAGCAAACGACGCGAGCGCTGACGAGACCGGCTGCTGATCCCGGGGTCAGCGCGGTTGACTCAAGCCCGCCCCTTTGCCGGAACTGATGGCGCTGGGACCGGCGCCACCGCCTCGGCAGCGGCGCACGCACCGCAGTACGGGTGCCGGCCGGCATCGGTGCAGTCCTGGCAGCGCAGGAACTGCTTCCGGCAGGACTCATCAGCGCAGTTGACGAACAGCGGGGTCGGCTCATCGCACTCCCGGCAGCGGCCCAGCGACTCGGCCCCGGAGCCGAACTCCATGTGCATGCGTTTGTCGAAGACGTACAGCGAACCGTCCCACAGCCCGGAGTTGCCGAAGGTCTCGCCGTAGCGGACGATCCCGCCGTCGAGCTGGTAGACCTCTTCGAAGCCGCGGTTCTTCATGAGTACCGAGAGGATCTCACAGCGGATCCCGCCGGTGCAGTAGGTGACGATCGGCTTGTCTTTGAACTCGTCGTAAGCGCCGGATTCGATCTCGGCGATGAAGTCACGGGTGGTGTCCGTGTTCGGGATGACGGCGTTCTTGAACCGGCCGATCTCGGCTTCCATCGCATTGCGGCCGTCGAAGAAGACGACATCGTCTCCGCGTTCATTCATGAGCTTGTGCAGCTGGCCGGGCCCCAGGCGCACTCCCCCGCCCTGCACGCCGTCCTCGGTGACCGTGACCTCATCGGGGTTGCCGAAGGTCACCAGCTCTGGGCGGACCTTGACGCTCAGGCGCGGGAAGTCATCGCCGGTGCCGTTCGACCACTTGATGTCGGCCGTGCGGAAGGGCGCGTAGCTCTTCGTCGTGCGCACGTACTGCTTGACGTCGTGGATCTCACCGCCGACGGTGGCGTTGATGCCGTCAGCGGAGATGATAATGCGGCCCTTGAGGTTGTGGCGCTCGCACAGCGCATGCTGCCACAGGCGCACCGCCTCGGGGTCGGCCAGCGGGGTGAAGACGTAGAACAGGACGATCTTGGATACGGACATAGCCACATTCTAATTCGCAGCTCAGTACGGCGGCGGCGAGGCCGGAGCCGGGCGGACCGGCACGGAGACCTGCGTATCGAAGCGCGTGCTCGCCATTCTGCGCTCAGCGTGCGCGACGATGTCAAGCAGGTCCCGGGCGATATGCCCACGGATGCCTCTGCCGACAGCCAGACTGTCAGTGATCCCAGCCGCGCTGAGCTGCTGCAGGGCTCTGCGCACCGATGGCACCGAGGCACCCGTCAGCTGCTCGGCGATGCGCTGGGTGAGAATCGGAGTGCGGGGCAGCAGCTCGAGGAGCTTCCACACGACAGCATCGCTGCGTGGGCGCCGGTCCAGCTGTGAATCGAGCGCCTCATGGTAGTCGTCGAGCACACTCTGCACCTCCTGCATGAACCGCTCCGCTTGGCTGACGGCTGCATCTGCTGCGGTGATGAAGAAGGCCAGCCACGTGTTCACTCCTGCGCTGATGTCGAGCTCGGCGGGAGGCTCGGCGCCGGTCATCGAAGCACCCGGCGGAGTCGCCCGGTAAGCCGTCAGGCCGTCGATGTACTGTTGCTGCCATGTCATGAGCACCTGGCTGATGGGCAGCACAGCTCCAGAGGTCAGTCCCCGCCGCGTGAGCACCGTGTGGATGAGGGCGCGTCCGATCCGTCCATTGCCGTCTGCGAAGGGGTGCAGCGTTTCGAACTGTGCGTGAGCCAGTCCCGCTTGGATGAGACCGCCTGTGGCTGCCCCGTTGATGAACGCCATGAGATCCTCCAGCGCCTGCGGCAAGACCTCTGGCTTCGGCGGGATGAACTCGGCCTCGCCCGGGTGGACCGCCGATCCTCCCAGCCAGTTCTGACTCTCACGCAGCCCCAGCTGACTGAAGCCGGGCAGCAGCTGTCGCTGCAGCTCTTCGAGATCGCTCCACGTCACTGCTTCAGCACTGCCGAGAGTGTCGACAGCCGCCACGACTGCAGCGATGTTGCCTGCCACCTCGGCCGCCTGATGACCAAAGCCGCTGAGAGCGTCCTGCGAGCTGAGTTCGGCGAGCACCACGTTCTTCACCGAGGGACTAACTCCCTCGATGCGGGAGCTGGCGACGGCTTCGCTGCGGATGAGGAATCGGGCGATTCCCTCGAACGCCCCGGCTGCCTCCGAGTCGCCGATGGCACGAATCCGTCGTTCGACGTGCGCTGCCTGGACTGCGAGTTCCGCGTCGATCCGCCAGTCTGCACCGGATGTCAGGGACATCGGCACGAAGGTCCAGTAGCTGCCCGCCCATCTCTCGCGACGAGACCGCGCCGCTGCCGACGGGGTCCATGTGTCTGCGTCCCAGCGCATCATCGCGTCAGCCTTTCATTCCTCGCCCTCGGATAGAAACTTTAGACTCTATCCTTTCATTCGCCATAGGTCTATTGAAAGCTTTCTACCTATCCTTTCACCCACCCGCCGACCCCTCTCATGCCAGCCTGGCCACTGCCTCGGGCGCGGTTTGAAGATAGGATGTCGAGTGGGATTTCACGAAAGGACCACACGAGGCGTATGTCTGACAAGCACGTCAAGGAGACCGTCGAGTTCGCAGCAGCGAACCCCGACGTCGAGCAGCCCTACGCGGAGCTGGGACTCAAGGCCAATGAGTATGAGCAGATCCGCGAGATCCTCGGGCGCCGGCCGACCTCCGCGGAGCTGGCGATGTACTCGGTGATGTGGTCCGAGCACTGCTCGTACAAGTCCTCGAAGGTCCACCTGCGCAAGTTCGGCGAGCACGTCACCGATGAGATGCGTGAGCATCTGCTCGTCGGCATGGGTGAGAATGCCGGCGTCGTCGACATCGGCGAGGGCTGGGCGGTGACCTTCAAGGTCGAGTCCCACAACTCGCCCTCCTACGTCGAGCCCTACCAGGGGGCGGCCACCGGAGTCGGCGGCATCGTGCGCGACATCATCTCGATGGGCGCCCGCCCGGTCGCAGTGCTCGACCAGCTGCGCTTCGGTGAGATCTCCCACCCTGACACCGCCCGCGTCGTCCACGGCGTCGTCGCCGGCATCGGCGGCTACGGCAACTGCCTCGGCCTGCCCAACATCGGCGGTGAGACCTGGTTCGACCCCTCCTATCAGGGCAACCCGCTCGTCAACGCGCTGGCTGTGGGCGTCATGAAGCATGAGGACATCCGCCTGGCCAATGCCTCGGGCGTGGGCAACAAGGTCGTGCTCTTCGGCGCCCGCACCGGAGGCGACGGCATCGGCGGCGCTTCGATCCTCGCCTCGGAGTCGTTCGACGACACGAAGCCCTCGAAGCGCCCGGCTGTGCAGGTCGGCGACCCGTTCGCCGAGAAGGTCCTCATCGAATGCTGCCTGGAGCTGTTCGCCGCAGGTGTCGTCGAGGGCATCCAGGACCTGGGTGCCGCCGGCATCTCGTGTGCGACCTCGGAGCTGGCCTCCAACGGTGAGGGCGGCATGCACGTCAAGCTCGACGATGTGCTGCTGCGCGACCCGTCGCTGACGCCGGAGGAGATCCTCATGTCGGAGTCGCAGGAGCGGATGATGGCCGTGGTGACCCCGGAGAAGCTCGACGAGTTCCTCGCGATCACCGGCAAGTGGGAGGTCGAGTCGTCTGTGCTCGGCGAGGTCACCGACACCGGCCGGCTCGTCATCGAATGGCACGGCGATGTCATCGTCGACGTGCCCCCGCGCTCGGTCGCCCACGACGGGCCCGTCTACGAGCGCCCCTTCACCGAACCGTCCTGGCAGGCCGAGACCCGCGCCAACACCGTCGAGGCCGCCGGACTGGCGAAGCCGCAGTCCGATGAGGAGCTGCGCGCCACACTGCTTGAGCTGCTCGGCTCCCCGAACCTGTGTTCGAAGGACTGGATCACCGGCCAGTTCGACCGCTACGTGCAGGGCAACACGGCGCTGGCCTACCCCGATGATGCCGGCGTCATCCGCATCGACGAGGAGTCCGGCCTGGGTGTGGCGATCGCCACCGATGCCAACGGCCGCTACTGCTTCCTTGAGCCGTCCGAGGGTGCGAAGCTCGCCCTCGCCGAGGCGTACCGCAACGTCGCCACCTCCGGCGCCCGTCCGATGGCCGTCAGCGACTGCCTCAACTTCGGCTCCCCTGAGGACCCGGAGATCATGTGGCAGTTCGCCGAGGCGATCGACGGCCTCGCCCACGCCTGCGAGGATCTTGCTGTGCCGGTCACCGGCGGCAACGTCTCGCTGTACAACCAGACCGGACAGACCGCGATCTACCCGACCCCGGTCGTCGGTGTGCTCGGCGTCTTCGACGATGTCTCCCGCCGCAGCCCCTCGGGCTGGCGGGATGCCGGCCAGACGATCTACCTGCTCGGTGAGACCGCAGCTGAGCTCGACGGCTCAGTGTGGGCCGATGTGGTGCACGGCCACCTCGGCGGTGTGCCGCCGAAGTACCGGCCGGAAGCCGAGCGCGAGCTGGCCGACATCCTCATCAACGCCTCCCGCGACGGCATGATCGATGCCGCCCACGACCTGTCCGAAGGCGGGCTGGCTCAGGCGCTGGCCGAGGCGGTTCTGCGGTTCGGCACCGGCGCGCGGGTGTGGCTGGATGAGGTGTGCGACCGCGATGGCATCGACCTGTTCACGGCGCTGTTCTCCGAGTCGACGGCGCGTGCGATCGTCGCGGTGCCGCGCTCCGAGGAGGTGCGGTTCACCGATATGTGCACCGCTAGGAAGTTCCCGTTCGCCCGCATCGGCGTGACCGACACCGGCGAGGACGGCAACGCCACCCTCGAACTCGTCGACCACTTCACGATCCCCGTGGCCGAGCTGCGCGAGACCCACGAGGCGACGCTGCTGAAGCACTTCGGGTGAGCGTGACGCCAGACTGCCGCCTGGCGAGCAGATCGGATTCACCGCCGTCGTCACCGACGGCACCGCCACGGTCGGCTGACGCATCCACCGTTTTTGTGCTGCGTTGAGGGCAACCTCCTCAGGCCATGCCCTTGACGATCGCATTCCAGTACAGCGCCGGCAGCCCGTGGCGTTTGAGCACCCACATGTCGGTGCGCTCCTTCGTCGTGTCGATGAACGGAAACGACGGCGTCGGGCGCATCGTGTAGTCGAACTCGGCGAGGATCGTCTTGCCGCGCGCAGTCGTCAGCGGGCACGAGGCGTAGCCCCCGTAGGACTCCGCCAGCGGCTCGTCCTTGAGGGTGGCCAGCAGGTTCGCCACAAGCACCGGGGCCTGCTTGCGGATTGCGGCACCGGTCTTCGAGTTCGGCGTCGATCCGGCATCGCCGAGGGCGAAGATGTCCGGGTAGCGCACATGCTGCAGCGTGTGCTTGTCGACGTCGATCCAGCCCTTTGAGTCGTCACCGGCCAGCGGGGAGTTCTTGAGCCAGTCCGGCGCTGACTGCGGCGGCACCACATGAGCCATGTCGAAGCTGATCTCCTGGCTCGTGCCGGCGGCGTTGTCGCGGATCGTCGCAGTGCCGGCCGCGGCATCGAGGCTCGTCATCTCCGAGTTGAAGCGCACGTCGATGCCGTAGCGCTTGACGACCTTCTCCAGCTCGTCGGAGAACTCCTTGACACCGAACATCGCCGGCGTCGGCAGCACGAGCACCGGCCGGATGCCGTCCAGCACGCCACGGCGCTGCCAGTGATCACACGCCAGATAGGCGATCTTCTGCGGGGCACCGGCGCATTTGATCGGGCCAGACGGCATGGTGAACAGCGCCGTTCCCGAGGTGGTGGCCTGGATGAGCTGCCAGGTCTTGGGGGCGAGCTCGGGCAGGTAGTTCGTCGAGACGTTCGGGCTCTGCAGCGCCTCGCGCATGCCCGGCACCTCGTCGAAGTCGAGTTGGATGCCCGGGCAGACGACGAGCCGGTCGTAGGCGATCTGCAGTCCCGAGGACAGGCTCACCCGGTGGGCTTCCGGATCGACCTCGGTGGCGGAGTCCTTGATCCACGACACACCTGCCGGCATGACGTCGGCCTGGGCACGGCGCAGCTCGCGAGCGGGAGCGCATCCGCCTCCCACGAGGGTCAGCAGGGGCTGGTAGATGTGCTGTTCGCGCGGTTCGATGACCGCGATATCGGTCTTGCCGGCTTTGCGCAGCCGGGCGGCGACGCTGAGCCCGGCGTTGCCCCCTCCGATGATGACGATGGCGTGATGCAGCGGATGCGCGCTCGTGGTCATAGCGACAGTCTCCTCAGGTGATCGGCATTGATCTACTGCAAATGTACAGACAAAATCGGGCTGAGGTCCAGATCTGAGTGCCCGCGGCGTCGCCGAGACCGAAGCGTCATTCCTGGTGCGAGCCGGACCTGTCGGAATACCGTCCGCTCTCGCGCGGCGGCAGGCGCTTCGACCCCGTCCGCGAAGACAGGGTGCCATCGGAGCGGCGGAACCACCGGCGCTGCGGTTCGTACGGGTCGATGACGTCGGGGGCGTCGCCCTCCGCCTCGGGCAGCACGACAGCGTCCTTCGAGTCGTACTCATCATCGCGCAGCCGACGGACGTACTCCTCCGGCGGTAGGACCTTCTTCCACTGCTTCGTGCGCATCGGCGGCAGCACACCGGCGTCTTCGCGCAGGGCCCGCAGCAGCAGGTACATCTCGAAGTAGCCGAAGATGAAGAACGGCAGGCCGACGAGGATGATCGTCGACTGCAGCGCCTCGAGCCCCCCGGAACCGGAGAACACGAGGAGGGTCGCGGTCACCAGCCCGATCGCCAGGGCCCAGAAGATCCGCTGGCCGAGCGGGTTGTAGTCCTCATGTCCGTTCGTCATCGTGTCGGTCACGAGTGCGGCGGAGTCCATCGAGGTGACGAAGAAGACGACGACCACGAGGATCGCGACGACGGAGACGGCGAAGGCCAGCGGGTAGTGCTCGAGGAAGGCGAACAGCGCACCCGGGATGTCGCCGTCGTCGACGACCCGCTTGACGAGTCCGCCGTCACCGGACTGCTGGCCGATGCCCTCGATGGCAAACGAGCCCCAGCCGAAGATCCCGAACCAGATGACCGAGAAGGTCGCCGGCACCGCGAGCACGCCGGTGACGAACTGGCGGATGGTGCGACCGCGGGAGATGCGGGCGATGAAGATGCCGACGAACGGCGACCAGGTGATCGTCCAGGCCCAGTAGAACACCGTCCACGTCGACTGCCAGCCGGATTCGGCAATGGTGTCGTTCCAGAAGGCGAGTTCAGGCAGGGTCACGATGTAGGAACCGAAGGACTCGATGGTGCCCTTGATCATATACAGCGTCGGGCCGGTGACGAGGACGAAGAGCAGCAGGCCAACGGCGATGACGATGTTGGCGTTCGACAGCACCTTGATGCCCTTCTCCAGTCCCAGCGACACCGAGGTCAGGGCGATGAGGGTGACGACGCCGATGATGATGAGCTGCCAGCCGGCGTTCTCCGGCACTCCGAAGAGCTGGGAGAGCCCGCCGTTGATCTGCAGGGTGCCCAGACCGATCGAAACAGCCACACCGAAGACGGTGCCGACGATCGCGACGATGTCGATGGTCTTGCCGATCGGGCCGTGGATCTTCTCGCCGAGCATCGGCTGGAAGATCGAGGACACCCGAGCGGGGAGGTTGCGCTTGTGGATGAAGTAGGCGAAGCACAGGCTCGGCAGCGCGAAGATCGTCCACGTGTGGAACGTGAAGTGATACAGCGTGAAGTTCATCGCATCCCGGGCCGCCTCCGCGGTACCGGCCTCGATGCCGAGGCCGGCGCGCGGCGGGCTGCCGAGATGGCTGATCGGCTCGGCGACACCCCAGAACATGAGGATCGTGCCGATGCCTGCGGCGAACAGCATCGCGAACCATGCCCGGCCCGAATGCTCAGGCTCTTCGTCGTCGCGGCCGAGCTTGACTCGCCCATAGCGGGAGAAGGCGATGTAGATGAGGAAGATGAGGAACAGCGTCACGCCGAGGATGTAGAACCAGCCGAGCGTGTCGAGCAGCCACGCCGAGGCCGCGGACACCGCGGCATCGAGCTGCTCGGTGAAGACGATGGTGCCGAGCACGAACAGCAGGATGACGCCGGCCGAGGCGAAGAAGATCACCGGCGAAGTGCGCAGGTGCAGCATGTCGTGGAGTTTTCGCAGCATCGTTCGCAGTCTCCTTTCGGCACGAACCACGCAGCGATGACTTCTGGTTCCACGCGATCCGCAGCGGGATCAGTTTCTTCGACTCTAGCGGCTCACATCGCTCCTGCCCAGGACATCGAGCATCCATGCGTAGTCGAATGCGTCTTCCTTCCACGCGTCATAGCGCCCGGATGCCCCGCCGTGACCAGCCGACATCTCCGTCTTCAGCAGCGCATCCGCACCGACCTCGCGCAGCCGGGCAACCCACTTGGCCGGTTCGACGTAGAGCACCCGGGTGTCGTTGAGCGAGGTGATCGCGAGGATCTTCGGGTAGTCCTGTTCGGTGACGTTCTCGTACGGAGAGTAGGAGCGCATGTACTCATACACCTGCTCGTCGTGCAGCGGATCGCCCCATTCCTCCCATTCGATGACGGTCAGCGGCAGCTCCGGCATGAGGATCGAGGTGAGCGCGTCGACGAACGGCACATGCGCACTGATCCCGGCGAACCGGTCCGGTGCCATGTTCGCCACCGCGCCCATGAGCAGCCCGCCGGCCGACCCGCCGGTGGCCACCAGCTTCTCCGGGCTCGTCACCCCGGTGCCGATGAGGTGGTCGGCTGCGGCGATGAAGTCGGTGAAGGTGTTGCGTTTGGCGGTCGTCTTGCCCTCGTCGTACCAGTGCCGGCCCATTTCTCCGCCGCCGCGCACATGCGCGATCGCGAAGACGACGCCGCGGTCGAGCAGCGAGAGCCGCTTGACGCTGAAACCGGGGTCCATGCTCAGCTCATAGGAGCCGTAGCCGTAGAGCACCATCGGTGCCGGGCCGGCATCCCGGCTACCGGTCTTCCACACAAGCGAGACCGGCACCTCGGTCCCGTCCTCAGCTCGGGCCCACATGAGCTCCTGCTCGTAGGCGCCCAGGTCGACGCCGCCGAGCACCGGCTGGCGTTTGAGCACGGTCCGCTGCCCGGTGTCCATGTCGTAGGCGAACACGGTCCCCGGCGTCACCATCGACGTGTAGGTCAGCCGCAGCCGCGGCTGCGCGAACTCCGGGTTCGCGCCGGTGCCGAGTGTGCCGACGGGTTCGTCGACGGCGATCTCCGCAAGCCTCCCGTAGGGTTCCGCTTCCGATGCGGTGATCGCCACGGTGCCCACGCGGGCGAATCCGCCGTGCCGGTAGGAGATGACGAGGTGGCCTGCGAACGCGTCGACGTCTTCGATCCGGTAACCGGTCATGTCCCCGTCGAGCACCGGCCGGCCGGGACCTGCCGGGGCAGCGGCGGGCACGTCGACGATGTCGAAGTCGGCGCGGTCGCGGTTGTGGGTGATGATGAACCGGTCCTCACCGGCGACGATCGCGTGCTCGACGCTGTACTCGACACCCTGCTGACGCTCCCACACCGCCGTCGGTTCACCGGTCGGCTCCTCGGCTGGCAGCACCCACCAGCCTTCGGTCGTCTTCGACCCGGTGACGATGCACACGTACTTCTGCGAACGAGTGAGCCCGACGCCCACGAAGAACCGCTCGTCGGGTTCGTGGAACACCTGTGGGTCGGCCTCCGCCCCGGTCCCGAGGCGGTGGCGCCACACCGTGTCGGGCCGCCAGGCGTCATCGCAGGTGGTGTAGAAGACGTATTCGCCGGTGCCGTCGAAGGTCGCCCCGGCGAAGGTGTTCTCGATGACCTCCGGCAGATCCTCGCCTGCCTCCAGGTCGCGGATGCGCAGCGTGTAGCGCTCATCGCCGGTCAGGTCGGCTGCCCACGCGAGCTTCGTGCCATCGGGGGAGATGCTGAAGGAGCCGAGGGAGAAGAACTCGCTGCCGGCAGCCTCAGCGTTGGAGTCGAAGATGACCTCCTCGCCTGCCAGCTGCTGGCCGTCGGCCACCTCGGGCGGGGTCCAGTCGTCTGGGCCGCTGATCGGGGCGCGGCAGGAGATGCCGTAGTCCTTGCCCTCCTCGGTGCGGGTGAAGTACCACCAGTTGCCGCGCCGGACCGGCACGGACATGTCGGTTTCCTTCGTGCGTGTGCGGATCTCGGTGAAGATCGTCTCGCGCAGGCCCTCCAGGTGTGCTGTGCGGGCGGCGGTGTAGGCGTTCTCCGCCTCCAGGTGGGCGGTCACCTGCGGGGAGTCCTTGTCCCGCATCCATTCGTAGTCGTCGGTGAAGGTGTGGCCGTGGTGGGCGCGTTCGGTCGGGATGCGCTGGGCGATCGGCGCCTGTGCGTCATGTGGTGCAGTCGTCATACCCTCAAGCCTACGGCCTGCCGCGCAATCAGCACCCTCGCCCTTTGCATCGAGACGCTGTGCACGGAGACGGCCACGGCCACCGCCGTGGTGAGGCCGATGCTCACGCTGGTCTCTGCTCCTCGTCGTCCTCGGACACCGCAACCACGGCTGCTCTTGTCGCTGTGCCCCACTGCTACTCTGAACGCATGAATAGCCAGCCGCGCCTGCTGACAGCCTCCCGTCCCGAGGAGCACAAGGTGCGCGGCCGCGGCTGGGTATGGCTGCTCGTGCTCACCCTCATCGGCGGCTGGCTGGCGCTCTCAGGTCTCGGCGGCCCGTACTTCGGCAAGATCTCCGAGGTCGCCACCAACGACCAGTCGACGTTCCTGCCCGCCTCGGCGGAGTCGACTGAGGTGACCGACCGGCTCGGCGAGTTCCGGACCGGGGAGGGAGTTCCGGCGATCATCATCGCCACCCGCGACGGCGGGCTCGAACCCGATGACCAGTCCTGGGCTGAGAGCTTCGCCGCCGATGCCGAAGCGGCTGCTGTCGATGACCTCTCCCCGCCGATTCCCTCCAGTGACGGCGAAGCCCTCCAGCTCATCGTCCCGGTCTCCGAGGACGACACCGAGGCGGGAGTCGATCAGCTGCGTCAGCTCGCTTCCGACACCGCTCCTGATGCCCTCGCGGTCTTCGTCACCGGCCCGGCCGGGTTCTCCGCAGATCTGGCAGAGGCGTTCTCCGGCATCGACGGGATGCTGCTGATCGTCGCGGTGTTCGTCATCCTCATCATCGTCTACCGCTCCCCCATCATCCCCGTCTTCGTGCTGCTGACGGCGCTCGCCGCCCTCGCTTCGTCGATCGTCGTCGTCTATCTGCTCGCCGACGCCGGGTTCATCACCGTCAACGGGCAGGTGCAGGGCATCCTCTTCATCCTCGTCGTCGGCGCGACGACGGACTACTGCCTGCTCTTCGTCGCCCGGTTCCGCGATGAGCTCTCGGCCGTTCCCGAGGCGCCGGGCCCGGAGCGCAGGCGCACGGTGTGGCGTGCGTGGAAGGGCACGATCGAGCCGATCCTCGCCTCCGGGGGAACGGTCATCGCCGGTCTGCTGTGTCTGCTCGTCTCCGACCTCGCCTCCACGCAGGCGCTCGGCCCGGTCGCGGCGATCGGCATCGCGATGGGCCTGGCTGCTGCGCTGACGTTCCTGCCGGCGCTGCTGTTCGCCGTCGGTCCGGTGGTGTTCTGGCCGTTCATCCCCGGCCGTGGGAAGCGCCGGGACACCATGGAGAACCACGGCCTGTGGTCGCGCATCGCCGCTGCGGTCACCGCACGCCCGCGCATCACCTGGATCACCGTCTCCCTGCTGCTGGCTGTGCCGCTGCTGGGCATCACCCAGCTCAAGGCCGATGGCGTGCCGCAGAGCGAGTTCGTGCTCGGCGCCTCTCAGGCCCGCGACGGCCAGGATGCCCTCGGTCAGCACTTCCCGTCCGGTTCCGGCAGCCCCGCCTATGTGCTGTTGGACGAAGACGCTGTCGATGATGCCGTCGACGCCCTCGACCCGATCTCCGGGATCGACGCCCTCGCCCTGTCCGCTGACTCGCCCACCGGGCTCATTCCGCTCGGCGACGCCACCGACGACGCCGGCCTGCAGAGCGGTCCGCCCGGTGAGCCGATCGTCTCCGACGGCGATGTGCTCATCAACGCGACGCTGGCCGATCCGCCGGACTCCCAGGAGGCTGAGGACACCGTCGTGGAGATGCGCCAGGCGCTGGCCGATGCCCGTCTGCTCACGGCTGTCGGCGGTGAGCCGGCGGTCGCCCTCGACTCGAATGAGGCGGCCAAGCACGACCGGGCGCTGGCGATGCCGCTCATCCTCATCGTCGTCACGATCGTGCTCGTGCTGCTGCTGCGTTCGCTGCTGGCCCCGCTGCTGCTGATGTTCACCACGGTGCTGAGCTTCGGCACCGCGATGGGCGTCTCCGCGCTCGTGTTCAACCATGTCCTCGGCTTTCCGGGCGCGGATCCGACGGTGCCGCTGTTCGCGTTCGTGTTCCTCGTCGCCCTTGGCATCGACTACAACATCTTCCTCATGTCGCGGGTCCGTGAGGAGTCGATGGCTGCCCGTGACACGCGCACCGGGGTGGTGCGCGGACTCGTCACCACCGGCGGGGTCATCACCTCGGCAGGCATCGTGCTCGCCGCAACGTTCGCAGCCCTTGCGGTGCTGCCGATCATGTTCCTTGTCCAGCTGGCGTTCATCGTCGCCTTCGGTGTGCTGCTCGATGCGATCGTCGTGCGCTCACTGCTCGTCCCCGGCCTGTTCTGCGATCTGGGCCGGGCGACGTGGTGGCCGTGGATGCGCTCGTTCACCCGGCGGTCCTGATGCGGCTGTGGTCGCTGCATCCGGCGCACCTCGACCGGCAGGGCCTGATCGCCTGCTGGCGTGAGGCGCTGTTGGCCCAGAAGGTGCTCGCAGGGCTGACCACCGGCTACCGCAGCCACCCGCAGCTGATCCGCTTCCGCGCAGCCGACGGCCCGCTGGCTGCGATCGGCGCGTACCTGTCCGGCTTAGCCGAGGAAGCCGATGCCCGCGGCTACCGGTTCGACCGCACGAAGATCCACGATGGCTCCGGCCACGCCCAGCTGCCGGTCACGACCGGACAGCTCGACTTCGAGGCGCAGCATTTCGCTGCCAAACTCGCGCTCCGGTCGCCTGCCGACGCCGCCCGGCTTGCCAACGCACACCTGGGCACCCATCCGCTGTTCCACCTCGGGCCCGGCCCGATCGAAGACTGGGAGCGGCCCTGACTCAGGTCAGCAGCGCGCGGTCGTCGAGCTGGGCGCCCTTGACCTTGGCGAATTCGCCGAGCAGGTCCTTGACCGTCAGCTTCTCCTTGGTGGCGGCGTCGGCTTCGTAGATGATGTCGCCTTCGTGCATCATGATGATCCGGTTGCCCAGGGCGAGCGCCTGTTCCATGTTGTGGGTGACCATGAGGGTGGTGAGGTTGCCCTGGGCGACGATCCGCTCGGTCAGCTTCGTCACCAGCTCCGCCCGCGAGGGGTCGAGGGCGGCGGTGTGCTCATCGAGCAGCAGGATGCGCGGTTCGGTGAAGCCGGCCATGAGCAGCGACAGCGCCTGCCGCTGACCACCCGAGAGCAGCCCGACTTTCGCCTTCAGCCGCTTCTCGAGCCCGAGGTCGAGGCTGGTGAGCTCTTCGGCGAAAGCCTCCCGGCGGGCTTTCGTCAGTCCCCGCCCCAGCCCGCGGCGGCGTCCCCGGTTGAGGGCCAGTGAGAGGTTCTGCTCGATGGTGAGGTCGGGTGCGGTGCCGGCCATCGGGTCCTGGAACACCCGGCCGACATAGCGGGCGCGGGAGTACTCCTTCATCCGGTTGACCTTGACGTTGTCGATGGTGATGGTCCCGGCATCGACCGGCAGCCGCCCGGAGATGGTGTTGAGCAGCGTCGACTTGCCTGCGCCGTTGGAGCCGATGACGGTGACGAAGTCGCCTTCGTCCAAGTGCAGGGACAGGCCCTGCAGGGCCCGGCGCTCGTTGACCGTGCCGGGGAAGAAGGTCTTGGAGATGTTCTCGATGCTCAGCATGCTCAGCTCCCCTCTGCTGCGGTGACGGGTGTCTTGACCGGTGCCGGCTGTGTGTCCGGCGCCAACTGGCCCGGTGCGCGGTTGCCGCGCCCGCGCAGGGATGGGATCTTCTTGAGCAGACCCCAGCGCGGCAGCAGCAGGGCTGCGACGACGAGGATCGCGGTGACGGCCTTCATGTCGTTGGGGTTGAGGCCGTAGCGCATCGCATAGAAGATGATGAGCCGGTAGATGACCGAGCCGAGGATCGCCGCGAAGCTGGCGATGACGATCGTGCGTGAGCCCAGCAGCGCCTGGCCGACGATGACCGAGGCGAGTCCGACGAGGATGAGGCCCACACCCATCGCGATGTCGGCGAAGCCCTGGTATTGGGCGATGATCGCACCGCAGGCGGCGACGAGCCCGTTGGACAGGGCAAGGGTGAGGATCGTCGTGTTGTCGGTGTTGACGCCGAGGGAGCGGATCATCTCCTTGTTGTTGCCGGTCGCCTGGATCGCCAGGCCCAGGTTCGTGGTGAGGAACCAGTCGACGACGAATTTGAGCACCAGTACGGCGAGCAGGAAGGCCGCCACCGACATCCAGGTGCCCATGATCCGCTCCTCTTTGAGCGGCGTCATGATCGTCGTCTCTCTCAAAAGCGGCAGGTTCGCCTTGCCCATGATCCTGAGGTTGACCGACCATAGGGCGATCATCGTGAGGATGCCGGCGAGCAGCCCGTCGATTCCGCCCTTGGTGTGCAGCAGCCCGGTGATGATGCCGGCGAGCACGCCGGCCCCGCCGGCGGCGAGGGTGGCGACGATCGGGTTGACCCCGGCGATGATGAGAGCCGCTGCGGTGGCCGCGCCGGTGGTGAAGCTGCCGTCGACGGTGAGGTCAGGGAAGTTGAGGACTTTGAACGTCAGGTACACCCCGAGCGCCATGACGCCGTAGATGATGCCGAGTTCGAGTGCGCCGATCATAGTGTGGTGAGATTCTCCGAGTCGTGAGGCGGACTGCAGCGAACGGGAGTGTCCGAAGGGGAAGCACCGTTCGCCGCAGCCCGCACTGTCAGCCTACGCGCCTGTCAGCGCATCGGCACGGTCATTCGACGACGGTGTCAGCCGAGTCGATGAATTCCTGGTCCATCTCAACGCCCATCCGCTTGGCAGCTTCGGGGTTGATGACCAGCTGGTACTCCGACTGCTGCTCGACAGCCATCTCCGCGGGATCCTCGCCGTCCTTGAGGATCTTGAGCGCCATGTCAGCAGTCTGCTTGCCGAGGGCCTCGTAGTCGATGCCGTAGGTCGCTGCCGCGCCCTCTTCGACCTGGCCGGCCTCGGAGCCGATGAGCAGTGCCTCGTTCTTCTCTGCGGCCTGGACCATCGTCGAGATCGCTGAGACGACGGTGTTGTCGGTCGGGACGTAGTAGGCATCGACGTCGCCGAGCGAGTCGGCGGCCTGCGCAACCTCTCCGGAGTTCGAGACGGTGGCTTCCTTGATCTCGATGCCCTGCTCCTCGGCGGCTTCCTTGGCCATCTGGACCTGGACCTCGGAGTTGACCTCGCCGGAGCTGTAGACGATGCCGACGGACGTGGCATCCGGGTTGATCTTCTTGACCAGCTCGAGCTGTTCGGCGACCGGGTTGAGGTCGGTGGTGCCGGTGACGTTGCCGCCGGGCTTCTCCAGGCTGTCGACGAGCTGCGCTTCGACCGGGTCGGTGACCGCGGTGAAGACGATGGGCTTATCCGAGATCGCCTGGGCTGCGGCCTGTGCGGTCGGGGTGGCGATCGCCAGTACGAGGTCGAGGTCCTGGGAAGCGAAATTCTGGGCGATCGACGTTGCGTTGGACTGGTCGCCCTGGGCGTTCTGCTCGTCGTACTCGACGTCGACGCCGGCGTCCTCCATGCCCTTCTTGAAGCCCTCTGCTGCGGCGTCAAGCGCTGGATGCTGGACGATCTGGGTGATGCCGACTGAGTAGGACTCCTGACCGCCGCCGTCACCGCCCTCTCCTCCTTCGCCGCCGCTGTTGCCGCCTCCGCAGGCTGCCAGTGCCAGTGCCGCCGATGCTGCCGTGAAGCCCACGGCCATGCGCGTCATCCGCATGTTCTCCTCCTCTGCGAGAGGGCCGCACACCCCTCTGTGCGCGGCCGCTCAACGAGCTCAACCTATCCCAGGTGAGCATGACCTGTTAACTATCTCACAGGGGCCTGACGCCTTTGCAGACAGACGGCCTTGAAGGCTCATTCGTTACGGACATTTGACTCAGCACACCTGTTCGGGCCGGACAGCGCTGCATATACGTCGCCATATGACGTTCGGCGCATAGGACACGCTGCGCGTGTGTTCGACTCTGAGAGACCACACTGTCTGAAAGGAGCTTCAATGACTACGATCCGCACGAGCCACGCCGGTTCTCTGCCCCGCACCGAGGCGCTCATCGCCGCCAATCGAGCCCGACGCGATGAGGACACCGGGGCCGAGGAATTCGACGAGCTGCTGACGGAGAATGTCGTCGATGTCGTGGCCCGGCAGCGCGCCCTGGGCATCACCGAACCCAACGACGGCGAGTACGGTCATGCGATGGCCGCCGACTTCGACTATGGGGCGTGGTGGCATTACTCGTTCGCCCGCACCGGGGGCCTGTCTCTGTCGGAACACGGGCTGTGGGAGCAGCCGGCGGTGCGTTCCGAGCCGGGTCAGGTGCGGCTGACGAGCTTCGGGGACCGGCGTGACCGGCAGCTCTTCCCCGGTGTCTACGCGGATCCCGCCGGTGGCGCTGATACCGGTGAGCAGCCGGACTTCCCGAAGGTCACCGGCCCGATCAGCTACACCGGCCACGAGCAGGTCGCTCGCGATATCCGCAATGTCACCACAGGCCTTGAGCAGGCCGGCTATGAGATCTCGCGCGGGTTCCTCAACTCGATCTCTCCCGGCTCGGCCTCCCGGATCGCCAATGAGCACTATGAGACGGAGGAGGAGCTCATCTGGGCGTTCGCCGATGTGCTGCGCGAGGAGTACCTCGCGATCACCGAGGCCGGCCTCATCGTGCAGATCGATGACCCGTCGATCGCGGAGAACTTCGACCAGATCAACCCGGAGCCCAGCTATGAGGACTACCGGGCGTTCACACAGATCCGTGTCGAGGCGCTCAACTATGCGCTGCGTGGCATCGACCCGCAGCAGGTCCGCTTCCACACATGTTGGGGTTCATGGCATGGTCCGCATGTCACCGATCTGCCGTTTGCCGAGATCGTCGACCTGGTGCTTTCGGTCAATGCTGCTGGGATCACCTTCGAGGCCGCCAATGTCCGCCATGAGCATGAGTGGCGGATCTGGGAGGACACGAAGCTGCCGGACGGCAAGTACATCATCCCCGGCATCGTCTCCCATGCCACGAACGTCGTCGAGCACCCTGAGCTGGTCGCCGACCGGATCGAGCGCTTCGCCCGGCTCGTCGGCCCGGAGAACGTCGTCGCCTCAACGGACTGCGGGCTCGGCGGGCGGGTGCACCCGGAGATCGCAGCCGCCAAGCTCGAGGCACTGGCACGGGGAGCCGAGATCGCCGGCTCGCGGCTGTGATCAGTCGAGCAGTTCGTGGCGGACGATCGACTGCTCACGGTCGGGTCCGACGCCGATGACGGAGATCCGGCAGCCGGAGAGTCGCTCGAGGGCGAGCACGTAGTTCTGCGCGTTCTCGGGCAGCTCTTCGAAGCTGCGGGCCACCGAGATGTCCTCCTCCCAGCCGGGGAATGTCTCGAAGATCGGCTTGGCGTGGTGGAAGTCGGACTGGCTGGCTGGCATCTCGTCGTGGCGCACCCCGTCGATCTCGTAGGCCACGCACACCGGGATCTCCTCGATGCCGGTGAGCACGTCGAGTTTGGTGAGCACGTAGTCGGTGAAGCCGTTGACGCGGGCAGCGTAGCGGGCGATGACCGCGTCGTACCAGCCGCAACGGCGCGGCCGGCCGGTGTTGACACCGTATTCGCCGCCGATCTTCTGCAGGCGCACGCCCATCTCGTCGAACAGCTCGGTCGGGAACGGCCCGGCGCCCACACGGGTGGTGTAGGCCTTGACGATGCCGATGACGCGGGTGATGCGGGTCGGGCCGATGCCGGCGCCGATCACTGCACCGCCGGCGCTCGGGTTCGATGAGGTGACGAACGGGTAGGTGCCGTGGTCGACGTCGAGCATCGTCGCCTGGCCGCCCTCCATCACGACGACCTCACCGGCGTCAAGCGCCTCGCCCAGCAGCAGCGAGGTGTCGCACACCATCGGCCGCAGCCGTTCGGCGTGCTGCAGGAAGTACTCGACGGTCTCCTCGACCTCGACGGCGCGGCGATTGTAGACCTTGAGCAGCAGTTCGTTCTTCTGCCGCAACGCGCCTTCGACCTTCTGCCTGAGGATCGATTCGTCGAACAGGTCCTGGATGCGGATGCCGATGCGCGAGACCTTGTCGGCATAGGCCGGGCCGATGCCGCGGCCGGTGGTGCCGATGGCGCGCTTGCCGAGGAACCGCTCGGTGACCTTGTCCATCGTCTGGTGGTAGGGGGCGACGACGTGGGCGTTGGCGGAGATCCGCAGCGCCGAGGTGTCGGCTCCGCGGGATTCGAGCATCTCGATCTCCTCGAAGAGGGCTTCGAGGTTGACGACCACGCCGTTGCCGATCACCGGGGTGACGTTGGGTGAGAGGATGCCGGCCGGCAGCAGCTTGAGTTCGTACTTCTCCCCGCCGACGACGACGGTGTGGCCGGCGTTGTTGCCGCCGTTGGGCTTGACGACATAGTCGACGCGGGTGCCGAGGATGTCGGTGGTCTTGCCTTTACCTTCGTCGCCCCACTGGGCGCCGACGACAACGAGTGCTGGCATCGAGGAGTTCTCCTTGCTTGACTGCCGTTACTCAGCCAGTCTACGCGAGCCCCTGGTCACACCGGACGGGCAGGACCCGTCGTCACAGACTGTCGGAGGAGGCGATGAGGTCGGCTGCTGCGGGGTCGGATTCGTGCAGGAACCGCTCGATGCGCTGTGCTTCCTCACCTTCGCCGATGGTCGCTGCTGCCCGGCCGAGTGCGTAGAGGGCGCGGAGGAATCCGCGGTTCATCTCGTGGGAGTACGGGATCGGCCCGGCGCCTCGCCAGCCGGCCTGGCGCAGGGCGTCGAGGCCGCGGTGGTAGCCGACGCGGGAGTAGGCGTACGAGTCGACGGTGCGGCCCTCGTCGTAGGCCTCATCGGCGAGGACCGCCCAGGCGAGGCAGCTGGCGGGCAGGTCGCTGACGACGTCGGCGGCCTCCTCACCGGCTCTCATCCGCTCCCGTGCTTCGGCGTCGGGGTGGTCGGCGGGCAGGAAGGTCGGCTGCGGGCCGATCTGGTCAGCGGACAGGTTGCCGATGTGCGAGGGGTTTCCGAGCGGCTGGTTCATCACGTCTCCTGGTGTGGTCGCTTCAGTCGGTCTTGACGGCTGAGGGCTGGATGGTGAATGGGTTGTCGGCAAGCGCGCCGTAGGCTCCGGCAGAGGCGAGTTCGCCGAGCTGCCTCTCAGTGGCGACACCGGTCACCCACGTCTTCACGTCGCTGCTCAACCACTCGTCGAGGTTCTCGGCATCGGCCGCAACGGCGGCCATCGGCGCGTCGACGGCATCCGGGCCCGGAGCCTCACCGTCGAACAGCGCGGTCAGCCCGGCATCACCGGCCTGCTTGAGAACAGCAGGGTCGTCGCTGCGGACGATGATCCCGTCGGTGCGGCCAGTCTCCTCGGCGGTGGCGACGACGTCGCTGATGGTGTCGGCGTCGACGGCGGGCATGAGGACGGTCGCGCTGCCGAAGTCCTCCAGCGCCTTCGCCCACGTCAGCGTCGTGCCGGTGCGCTCGGAGTCAGGTGCGGGGGCGATCGCCGCCTCGGCGAACGTCGCGTCGTCGGTCTGCTCGATCGGCCTGTCGAGTCCGAGGGCCTGGGGCTCAGCGTCGGGGTCGGCGAGCACGAGGGTGCCGTCGGCGGTGCGGGCGAGGTCGACGGCCGGCAGGTAGCCGAACTTCACGTCCTCGGCCAGCGCCTCCTTCGAGTTGGCCGGGTAGAGCGCCGAACCGCCCTGGAGCGCGGCGACAACGGGGCTGTTGAGGCTTGCGACGGTCAGTGACTTCGCAGGGCTGAGCATGTTGAAGGTCACAAGGCCGAGCACGGCGATGGCGGCGATGCCAAGCGCAATGAACACCATCGGCGAGTTCTTGCGCTCAGGCGGCTCAGGGACCGGTGTCCATCCTTCGGGGGTCTTCGTCATGCGCGACTCCGATCGACGGTCTGCTTGGCTCCGGTGATGGTGCCGCGCAGGAATCCGGCACCCCAGCTCACATGCATCGTCGGCACGATCGCGGCGAACCATGCCCGCTCACCGGGCGCGCAGTCCCGGGCAGCGGCGGCCACCGCGAGGATCCCTGCCGCATAGGCCGTCACGGGAGCGAAGCTCACCCGCCCGAGCACGCGGACAGGTGCGGGAGCCTGTCGCAGGGCGCCCGATGCCTCGGCGACGGCACTGGCGGCAGCGGCTGCGGTGCCGAGGACGAGCAACGGGGGCGCGAAGTAGCGCGGGGAGTTCTTCGCGCCGTAGCGGCGGACGATCTCGGCGCGCCACGTGCCGGTGGCGTAGAACTGCTGAACGACTTTGCGGTATTCGGCGCGCGGCCAGTAGGTCACCTGCAGGCGCGGGTCGAAGCGCACCCGGCCGCCGGCTTCGCGGATGCGCAGGTTGAGCTCCCAGTCCTGGCCGCGGCGCAGGGTGGCGTCGAAGCCGCCGAGGCGGTCGAAGACTTCACGGCGGTAGATGCCGAGGTAGGCGGATTCGGCGTCCTGGGCCTCGTCGCCGGCGTGGTAGGCCGGCCCGCCGAGGCCGATGCGCGACATGTAGGCGCGGGCGACGGCCTTCTGCAGGGCGGTGCGGCCGCGGGCGACCATGAGCCCGCCGCAGTTGGCGGCACCGGTTTCGCGCAGCACGGCGATGCCGGTGGCGGTGTAGTCGGCGGTGAGCTCGGAGTGGGCGTCGACGCGGATGATGACCGGGTGGCAGGTGGCGGCGACGGCGAGGTTGAGGCTCGTCGGTGTGTCGCCGGCGGGGTTGTGCACGAGGCGGATCCGCTGGTCGGCGGCAGCGAGGCGCTCGGCGATGACCGTCGTGTCATCGGCTGAGGGGCCGAGGGCGAGCACGACCTCCTTGGGGCCGGGGTAGTCCTGGGCGAGAATCGTGTCGACAGCTGCGGCCAGGTGCTCGGCTTCGTTGAGCACCGGCATGATGAAGGACACGCCCGGCTCGGCCGGCAGGGCTGGCAGTGTCGCGGGGGCGAGGTCTGCTCTCACTTGTGCTGCTCGTACTCCTTCACGACGGCGTCGGTGTCCCCGTCGGCGAGCAGCTCGCCCTTCTCGATCCAGATGGTGCGGTTGCAGGTGTCGCGGATCGAGCGCATCGAGTGGGACACGAGGAAGACCGTGCCGGCCTTTTCGCGGATCCCGCGGATCCGGGCCTCGGAGCGCTTCTGGAAGTCGCGGTCGCCGACGGACAGGGCTTCGTCGACGATGAGGATCTCGTGCTCTTTGGCGGTGGCGATGCCGAACTTCAGGCGTGCGGACATTCCGGAGGAGTAGGTGCGCATCGGCATGTCGATGAAGTCGCCGAGACCGGTGAATTCGACGATCTCGTCGTACTTCGACTCGATCTCCTCACGCGTCATGCCCATCGCGAGCCCGCCGAGGATGATGTTGCGCGAACCGGACAGATCGCTCATGAGCGCGGCACCGACGCCGAGGAGGTTCGGCCGTGATTTCGCGTAGACGGCTCCCTTGGTGGGCGGGGTGAGTCCGGTGATGGTGCGCATGAGTGTCGACTTGCCCGAACCGTTGGTGCCGATGACGCCGATCGACTCGTTGGCGTAGGCGGTGAAGGACACGCCCTTGAGGGCGTGGACGGTGCGCAGCTCGCGGCCGCGCTGCAGCAGGCCCTTGGCTGAGCCGGGGGTCAGGCGCTTGCCGGTGGCCAGGGTCTTGAAGTCGACGTAGAGGTCGTCGACGATGACGACGGGCTGGCCGTCTTCGGGACGGTTGCCGTCGTAGGCGCGGTGCTCAATCGTCTCGGCCATATCGCTCCTCAGCTTTCCAGAAGAAGACGATGCCGATGCACAGAACGACAACGGCCCAGATGGCGTGCTTCCACCAGAAGTCGACGGGGATCTCGTACTCCGGCAGCAGGATGCCGCGGGCGATGGCGAGCACCTCGTAGAGCGGATGCCAGTCGTAGACGGCCGCAATGGCCGGGTACTTGTCGAGGACCGTCGCCGGGTCGAAGAAGACGCCGGAGGTGTAGAAGATCATGCGGGAGATGTAGGGCACGAGCTGGCTGAGGTCGCGCAGGTGGACGGTCAGGCGGGCGAAGATGAGGGCCACGCCCTGGTTGAAGACCCAGAAGATGAGCACGAGGGGGATGAGCAGGAACCAGCTGAACTCCGGCCTGGCACCCCACAGCATCGTCAGGATGATCATGAGCGCCAGGGTCGGCACGAAGTTGAGCAGGTTCTGCAGCACCGTTGAGACCGGCAGAACGAGGCGCGGGAACGGCAGAGACTGCACAAGTGCCGAGTTACTGATGATCGACTTGGCGCCGCCGTTCATCGAGGAGTTGAAGAACTCCAGCAGGAAGACGCCGATGATGACGTAGGGGACGAATCCCTCTGGCCGCATGGACCCGAGCACGAGGCCGAAGACGAGGCCGTAGATGAGCGCGGAGAAGATCGGCCGCAGCAGCACCCACAGCATTCCCAGACGGTTGCGCTCGTTCTCGCTTTGGATACGGAACTTCGCGAGGCTGAAGATGAAGTCGCGCCGCCGCCATACCTCTCTGAGGTAGTGGGTCAGCGGCGGGCGAGCACCAACTCTTTCGAGTGAGTACTTCGCCGCCATCTCAGGCATGCTCATGGTGCGCAGAACGCCCTTCGTCGGTTACAGGATCAGTGCGGAACAGACACATTGTAATCAGCCCCGCTCATAGCAGTGTACGAGGGCAGGCGCCTAGCTGCGCAGTCGGCGCACCCAGGCGCGCAGATCAAGGACTCCGCCGGCCGCGGCCGAGGTCGTGGGCCGGCTGGCGGGCGGCAGGGCCAGAATCTTCCGGGCCGCGTTGTGGGCTGGCGGCTGGTTGAGGGTCTCGACCCCGCTGAGCACCCCGTCGATGAAGTGCAGCACCTGGAAGCGCCCGGATTGCTCGTCTCCGCTGACGATCGCGGTGTCGGTGCCGGTGACCCGGCCGGCGGCGAAGACACGCTCGGGGCCCTGGAAGCTCCAGTGCCACGGTACATCGTCCCATTTTTCATCGGTGCTGCCGGCCGCGAGCTGCTTCCCCAGCCATGTCCCCTGGGAGGCAGCGGTTGCCTCGGATTCCATCGGCCCGGCATCGGCCAATGGGCCGCTGGCAAGGTGGGCAATATCACCGATGGCCCATGCGTTCTCGGCGGGTTGTCCGTCGATGGTGAGCCGGAGGCTGCGGTCGACGAGGAGGTGTCCGCTTCCGTCGCGGTCCCATTCCTCAGGCAGGGTGGTCGTGAGGGGCGCGCCGCCGATGGCTGCGATCCAGACATCGTGGGCGGTGTAGTCGCTAGGGTCTGCGTCGAGGAGGAAGTTGACACCGGCTTCGGCATGCCGGTTCATGAGTGCGCGGCCGATCGCCTCGTGGTGCCGGCCGATGAGCGGGCGGTCTCCGCGCAGGTACACGGTGACGCGGTGGCCGGCGTCGGCGGCGCTGCGGGCTGCTTCGAGCGCGAGGTAGCCGGATCCGAGGACGCCGATGTCTGCGTTGTCGCCTGTTGCCGCACGGATGGCCTCAGCGTCGTCAGCGCTGCGGATGGTGTGGACCGGCCCGCCTGGCAGGTCAGTCTGCGGGCGTCGTGCCCGCATGCCTGCGGCCACGACGAGAGCGTCGCAGTCGATGCGCTGGCCGTCGTCCAGATGCAGTCCCCGGCCGTCTGCCTCCACCCGAGTCACTTCTCCTTCGACCAGGCGGATGCCGTCTGGTCGAAGGAGTGGCACATGGTCGAGCTCGTCGGCGAAGAGGGTCTTCGACAGGGGCGGGAGTTCGCTGGGAACTGGGCGCGGGTCAATGAGGATGACGTCCGCGGTTCCACCGCCACCCACGTAGGCGCGGGCGCATTCGGTTCCGGCCAGGCCGGCGCCGATGATGGCAAGAGTTTCCATGCGGCTCATCGTCTCATGTGGGCAGCAGGGCCCGACACTATGTGGTTGTCAAACATCGTTCTGTCACTGCGGTGGTGTTGCAGGCAGCGCTGGGAGTGAAACGACGAGAAGTCGCTTCGGGCAGGTCGTCTGTTTCGGTTAGGTCGTCGGTGGCGGTGCGGTCTAGGTCGTGAGATTGAGCAGCTGCTCGGCGTGTGCCTGGCCGATGGGATTCGAAGGTGGTCTGGCTTGGAGTTGGTGTCCGCCGGGCAGTGTCCAGGTCAGCATCCCAGTGTCGGGACTGCGGGTGACTCTGAGTCTGTCTTCGGTTTTCATCTGGTGATGCTCCCGGCATAACGGGTGGAGGTTCCCCATCGAGGTCGATCCGCCTCGTCCAGGGTCTTCATGATTGAACGGCTCAATATGGTCCAGTTCTGCTTTCACAGCTGACCGGTCACAACCAGGGAGTGTGCAGAACTGCCACTTCTCAACCAGCGCGATCCGCATGCGTTCGGGGATCGTGTAGGTCTCAGCAGCGTGGTCGAGGACGGTCCCGTCGGTGGGATCGGTCAGGATCCGGTAGACCGTCGAATGACCAGTCCCGGTGAGCTGCCGGGCGGTCTCAGGTGAGATCGGGTGACCATTGACCATCCCCGGCACACGTGCAGCATCGTCTTCCTTCTCGGTGTTCTTGTCGAGCAGGGTCAGTGCCGGGACGGTGATAGTAATGCGGGCTTGACGTTTGAGCCACTCGCTATCGACGGGGCACCGGACCCCGGTCTCGGCAAGAGTCTCAGCGATCTTCTCGGCCGTGGCATTGACATCAATGCCGGCTGGGTTCGCGGCTTCGACAATGGTTGAGGCGCCCCCATCGCTGTCGACGGGTTGAGTGGTGAGGGTTCCGGCGGGTTGGGAGCCGGTGAGGAAGTCGAACATCAGCTCACCCATGCCCCGGTCGTCAGCGATCTCGCGTCCTTCGGGCACACCGAGCGGCGCCCCAAGGCCTTTGATGACGGAACGGGCCATGCCAGCCAGCCGTGCTTCTAAGAGTGCGATCTGGTGGGAGGGGCCGCGGGCGATGAGGATCCCCAGCCCGTGCGGTTCGTAGTAGGTCTCGACGGTGCGGCGATCCCGGATCTGCTTGGTTCGTTCTTCGCGGGTGACGAGTGTGGCGATCAGTTGGTTGACGGCGCGTTTGAACGCCGTCATATCCGACACCCGGATCCGGGTGAGCCCTGCGTCGAAGCCCGCCAGATGCTCAGGCTCTAAGGTCGTGGCGCGCCGGGCGCCGTGAAGGTAGCGGTCGTAACCGATCACCCCAGCACGAGCCTGTGATGTAAAGGCTGGCAGCCCGACGAGTCCTGCTGCAGCGACCTGCACACGGGAGCGAACATGCTTCACGGTGGTATCGAGTGCGTCTGCCATGTGCATCAGCGACGTCGACGCTGTCCGTTCAACAAGCCAGGCGTACGCGTTCCGCCGCTGTTCGGCCTCGTTCTTAAAGTCCGTGCCGTCACGGTCCGGGCGGCCGAGCGCACGCGGGTCAGTCGCGAGCTCACGGACCGCATCGACCTGCAGGGAGACATCCTCAGGCGAATCGGAAGCCGCACGGGCGAGGAAAGCATCAAAGAGGAACCCGAGCCCAGCCATGCGGCGGTTATCAATGTCCCGGTTGGTGGATCTGAGCCGGTAGAGGCAGTCAGCGAAATCAGACGTGTCGACCACCGCGTCGTTGCGGCGGGTCGTGATGACCTGTTCTTCCACGAGCATCGCGGCCACCTCCCTTGTGATCTACCGCGATCTTTCTAGTTTCAAGTCTAAGCATGTTCGATATGCTGGAACAATAGTTTCGACTGTGTTCACATGAAACTCACATGAACATATGCCTGCCTCGACTCTGAACTCAGTCTGGCACGAGGCACGGACAACGCTCCCCCACGAGCGCTTCCGCCGCCTCGGGCCCGGCCACCACCACCTCGGGCCCGGCGCCCCGCGACAAGCCCACCCACAACACGGAACCGGCCCCGTCGAAGACGACGGAGCCGGTCACGTTCAGCAAGTGGCCAGGCCAGGCAGCCAGACCAGGCGGGCCCCACGAGGCAGGCAGGCCCCAGGCCCAGCCCCTCCCCTACACGCGGGCGCGGATCTCGCGGGCGAGTTCGCGGCGCTTGGCCTGCTCGACGGGGTCGGGCACGGGCAGCGAAGCAATGAGCTTGCGGGTGTAGTCGTGCTGCGGGCTGCGGAGCACCTGCGCGCCGGTGCCCTCTTCGAGCAGGCGGCCGTGGAAGAGCACGCCGATGCGGTCGGAGAGCATGTCGACGACGGCGAGGTCGTGACTGATGAACAGCGCGGCGTAGTGGAACCGCTCCTGCAGCTCGGCGAAGAGCTCGAGCACGCGCGCCTGGACGGACACGTCGAGGGCGCTGGTGGGCTCGTCGGCGATGAGCAGCTCGGGGTTGAGCGCGATGCCGCGGGCAAGCGAGGCGCGCTGGCGCTGACCGCCGGAGAGCTCGTGCGGGTAGCGCTGGGCGTAGGCCTCGGGTAGCTGAACGGCTTCGAGCAGCTCGCGGGTGCGCAGACGGCGGTCGTGAGCGGACATGTCCGGCTGATGCACGGCGATCGGCTCAGCGACGCACTCGCCGATGCTCAGGTGCGGGTTGAAGGACGCCGCCGGGTCCTGGAAGACGAATCCGATCCGCTTGCGCAGCGGCTTGAACTTCCGCTCCTTGAACCCGACCATCTCATGGCCGAACACGGTGAGCGAGCCGCCGGTAGCCTTCGTCAGTCCGGCGATCGCGCGCCCGATGGTTGTCTTGCCGGAGCCGGACTCGCCGACCATGCCGAACACCTCACCGGGCCGGATCTCGAAGCTGACCCCGTCGACGGCGGTGAAGTCGGGCTTGCCGATCCCGCCGGGGTAGACGATCTCCAGGTCCTTGGCCACGACGATCGGCGCGGCCTCCGGGCGGGTGCGCCCCGCCTCGGTGCCGGTGGCCGCCCCCGGGGCGGCCGCCCCAGCAGACCCCGCTCCCGAGGAGCCGGTCGCCTCACCAGCCCCAGTCCCGGCTTCCAGCCCGCCGGCCTCGCGCTCGGACACCGAGGTCAGGCGCGGCACGGCGGCGAGCAGGCTGCGGGTGTACTCTTCGCGCGGCTCGGCGAAGAGCGTCTGCACATCGGCGGTCTCGACGAGGTCGCCGCGGTACATAACGGCGACCCGGTCGGCGAGGTCGGCGACAACGCCCATGTTGTGGGTGATGAGCACGATCGCGGTGTCCATCTCATCGCGCAGGTCGCGCAGCAGGTCGAGGATCTCGGCCTGCACGGTGACGTCGAGGGCGGTGGTGGGCTCGTCGGCGATGATGAGCTTCGCTCCGAGCGCGAGCGCCATCGCGATGACGATGCGCTGCTTCTGCCCGCCGGAGAACTGGTGCGGGTAGTAGTCGTAGCGCTCAGACGCGTTGGGGATGCCGACCTTCTCCATCGCCTCAACGACGCGGGCGCGCAGCTCTTTGCGGCTCATCTTGGGATTGTGCACGCGCAGGCCCTCGGCGATCTGCCAGCCGACGGTGAACACCGGGTTGAGGGCGGTCGAGGGCTCCTGAAACACCATCGAGGCGGATCTGCCGCGCAGTTCGCGCAGCTGTTCGCGGCTGGCGGTCACGACGTTGTCGCCGGAGACGATGATCGCCCCGCCGACGGTCGCGGTCTCGGGCAGCAGGCGCAGGATCGACTTGGCGGTCACGGTCTTGCCGGAGCCGGATTCGCCGACGATCGCGAGCACTTCGCCGGGCGCGACGGCAAGCGAGAGGTCGTTGACGGCGTGCACGTCGCCGCCGTCGGTGGCGAAGGTGATGTCAAGGTCCTCGATGCGCAGCAGCGGCTCGCGCCCCGCGCCCGAGGCGGTGCTCGCCTGTCCTGTCCCCGTCCCCGAGGCGGTACTCGCCTGTCCTGTCCCCGTGCCCGAGGCGGTGGTCGTCTTGCGGGTCTCGTCTGTCATGCGTTCTCCACCTTCTTCGCGCGGGCCTTCTTCCTGCGCACGCGCAGCCGGGGGTCGTTGAGGTCGTTGATGGACTCGCCGACGAGCGTGATGCCCAGCACCGTCATGACGATGGCGATGCCGGGGAACACGGAGGTCCACCAGATGCCGGAGGTGACGTCGGCCAGTGCTTTGTTCAGGTCGTATCCCCACTCGGAGGCCGAGGTCGGCTCGATGCCGAAGCCGAGGAAGCCGAGGGCTGCCAGGGTGAGGATCGCCTCGGAGGCGTTGAGCGTGAAGATGAGCGGCAGGTTGCGGGTGGCGTTGCGGTAGATGTGGCGGGCCACGATCCGCGTCTTCGACACGCCGATGACCTGGGCGGCCTCGACGAAGGGCTCGGCCTTCAGCCGCACAGTCTCGGCGCGCACCACCCGGAAGTACTGCGGGATGAATACGACGGTGATCGAGATCGCTGCGGCGAGCACACCGCCGATGACGTCGGACTGCCCGCCGGAGATGACGATCGTCATGACGATCGCCAGCAGCAGGGTCGGGAAGGCGTAGATGGCATCGGCGACGACGACGAGGATCCTATCGAGCCAGCCGCCGATGTAACCGGAGATGAGCCCGAGGATGACGCCGAGGAAGATCGACATGAGCACGGCGACGACGATGACGAACACGGCCGTGCGCGCGCCCCAGATGACGCGGGAGAGCACGTCGAATCCGCCGACGGTGGTGCCCCATGGGTGCTTGGAGCTCGGCGGCTGCTGGGCGCCGAAGCGCCCGGCCTCGTCGGCGAGCTGGTTGAACCCATAGGGGGCCAGCAGCGGGGCGAGCAGGGCGGTCAGCAGCACGATCGCGCACATGACGAGGCCTGCGATGAGCATGCCGCGCTGCAGCCCGACGGACTGCTTGAGGTGGCTGATGACCGGCACCCGCGAGGTCCAGTGCCGCTGTGAGCCGCCGGCGGTCTGGCCGGTCTCCGCGCCCGAGGCGCCGGCTGCGGGGGCACCGGTGGCGGCGTGTGCGCTGCCGGTGCTGTCGTTCTTGCGATCGGTTGGCTGGGTCATCAGTACCTCACTCGCGGGTCGATGAGGGCGGCGATGATGTCGACGATGAAGTTCGTCACCGCGACGATGACGGCGAGCATCACGACGATGCCCTGCACGGCGACGAAGTCACGGGCTGTGAGATAGTGGGCGAGCTGGAAGCCCAGTCCCTTCCATTCGAACGTCGTCTCCGTGAGCACCGCACCGGCGAGCATGAGCGCGATCTGCATGCCCATGACGGTGATGATCGGGATGAGGGCCGGCCGGTAGGCGTGGCGGGTCACGAGCCGGAACTCGGATACGCCTCGGGAGCGGCCGGATTCGATGTACTGCTGGCCGAGTGTGCCGATGAGGTTGGTGCGCACGAGGCGGAGGAAGGTGCCGCCGGTGAGCAGGCCGAGTGCGATCGCCGGCAGCACGGCGTGGCTCATGACGTCGGTGAAGGCGGCCATGTCGCCGATCCGCAGCGCGTCGATGAAGTAGATGCGGGTGGGTGCGACCACGCCGCCCATGACAAGTTCGGTCGAGGAGCTAGCACGGCCGGCGATCGGCAGGATCGGGAAGAGCACGCCGAAGATGAGCTTGAGGATGAGGCCGGCGAAGAACACCGGGGTGGCGTAGCCGAGGATCGCGAGCACGCGCAGGGTGGCGTCGGGCCAGGTGTCGCGGAAGCGGGCGGCGATCATGCCCAGCGGGATGCCGAGCAGCAGTGCGACGATGAGCGCGAAGAACACGAGCTCCAGCGTCGCCGCCCCGTAGGTCATGAGGATCGAGGTGACCGGGCGGTTGTCCGACAGGGTGGTGCCGAAGTCGCCGCGCAGCATGTTTCCGAGGTATTCGAAGTACTGCACGAGGATCGGCCGGTCGTAACCGGCGGCGGCGACGCGCTCGGCCAGCTGCGCTTGGGTCAGGCGCCCGCCGAGGGCGGCGGTGATCGGGTCGCCGGTGATGCGCATGAGGAAGAAGACGAGGGTGGTGAGGATCCACACGGTCGGGATGATGAGCAGGAACCGGATGAGGATGTATCTCCCCAGGCCGGATCCGGAGCTGCGTTTGGCCGTCTTCGCCGCTGGATCCTCAGCGAGATCGGGCACCTGGACGCTTGCGGTCATGGGTTCACATTTCGTGGGTTGGAATCGGGGTGGTTCTGGTCTCCGCCGCCGAGGCGTCTCTCGCCTCCCGGCAGACCGGAGCCGAGGCGGGGGTCTGGTGGGATCCCCGCCTCGGCTGCGGTGCGCGGTTCAGTCGGGCGTCACTTCTCCAGCAGCGCCAGGCGGAACTGGAACGACGGGTCGAGGGTGTCGTCGACGCCCTTGACGTCCTTACCGGCAACGGCGATCTGGTTGCCCTGCAGCAGCGGCAGAGTCGGCAGCTCTTCGCCGACGATGTCCTGCGCCTTGCCGAGCTCCTCAGCGCGCTTGCCCTCGTCGGCCTCGGAGCCCTGCTCCTTGAGCAGCGTGTTGAGCTCGTCGTTGGTGTAGTGGTTGGCGAGGAACGACGGGTTCTCCTCGGTGTTGTAGAAGAACGGCACGAGGTAGTTGTCGCCGTCGGCGTAGTCGGGGAACCAGCCGAGCTGGTACAGCGGGTAGACGTCGGCGGTGCGGTCCTCGGCGTACTTGACCCATTCGGTGGACTGCAGGTCGACGGTGAACAGGTCAGTCGACTCCAGCTGGTCCTTGATGAGCGCGTACTCGTCACCAGACGACGGGCCGTAGTGGTCGGGGTTGTACTGCAGCTTCAGCTCGACCGGGGTCTCAACACCGGCGTCCTCGAGGCGCTTCTTTGCCTTCTCAACATCGGCGCCGCCGTTGCCGTCGCCGTACATCTCCTTGAGCGATTCCTTCGCCGCCGGCAGTTCGGTGGGCATGTGCGAGTACAGCGGGGTGTAGGTGCCCTTGTAGACCTGGTCGGCCACGGCCTCACGGTCGATCGAGTCGGCCATCGCCTGGCGGACGGCCAGTGCCTTGTCCTCGTCGGCCTCATCGGTCTTGGCACCATAGGGCATGGTGTCGAGGTTGAAGACGATGTAGCGGATCTCACCGCCGGGGCCCTGGTGGACCTCGACGCTGTCGCTGCCTTCGAGGTCTTCGATGTCGGTGGCCGACAGCGAGCGCCAGGCCACGTCGATCTGGCCCTTCTCGACGTCGAGCTTCATGTTGTTGGCGTCCGAGTAGTACTTCATCTGGACGTTGCCGGTCTTCGCCTCGCCGAGCGAGCCCTGGTATTCGGGGTTGGCTTCGTAGGCGACGAGCTCGTTGAACTGGTACGAGCCGATCTTGTACGGCCCGCCGAAGGCGTCGCCGGAGACGATGTCGTCGTCGGAGGTGATCTCGTCGGCGGAGAAAGTGTCCTCATCGACGATCGGGCCGGCCGGCCCGGCAAGCACCTGCGAGAAGAGCTGATCATTCTCCTTGTTCAGCTTGAACTGGACCGTCAGGTCATCCGGGGTCTCAACCGATTCGAGGCTGCCGAGCAGCGAGGACGGGCCGTTGGGATCGGCGATGCCCAGCTGGCGGTCGAAGGAGAACTTCACATCCGAGGACGTCAGCTCGTTGCCGTTGGAGAACGTCAGGCCCTCCTTGAGCTTGACCTCGAAGGTCTTCGGATCAGTGAAATCGGCCGATTCGGCGATGTCGTTCTCGATCTCGGCGGTGCCGGGCTTGTAGCTCAGCAGGAAGGGGAACACCTGCTTCATGACGAAGAAGGAGCCGTTGTCGTAGGAGCCGGCCGGGTCGAGGACGGTGACCTTGTCGGTGGTGCCGATGGTGAGCGCATCACCGGACTCGTCTTCGCCACCGCCGCCGGTGGTCGAGGTGGAGCAGGCCGACAGCACCATCGCTGCCGCGCCGAGCGCTGCGCCGGTGGCCAGCAGCTTGCGTGATCGGAACATGGACGCGCCTTTCGTCATTCAGGAGTGGAGCAGACGTCATCCTAGTGCTGCAGTGTCACGAGGCGACGGCTTGTGCCATGTATATCCCAGATCGCAACCGAAGTGTGACCGTGGGCACGGGACTCCCCCGCACCTGCGGACATTCGTCTGCGCACTAGATACATACCAGGACGCGTGTCATGACGCCAGAGGGTCACGGTGACTCACAGTGAATTGACACACACCGCGGAGTGTGGCTGAATCAGTCCGTGTGATGCCGCGCACAGAGATCGTGCACGTGCTGCTCCCCCTCCCTCTCACATCCGGGATCGGAGGATCCCGCTGCCTTACCCGAGGCGGTGGCTGGGCTGATTTCCTAAGGAGTCCTTTCATGTCAGACATCATCAGTCTGCTCAACGACCTCGTCTGGTCACCGGTGCTCGTGTACCTGTGCCTGGGCGTCGGCGTGTTCTTCACGATCCGCACAAAGGCGATCCAGATCCGCCGGATCGGCGACATCTTCGTCTACATGTTCACCGGAAAGGGCTCCGCCTCAGGAGTCTCGTCCTTCCAGTCCCTGGCGGTCTCGCTGTCCGGCCGTGTGGGCACCGGCAACATCGCCGGCGTCGCCACCGCGATCGCGCTCGGCGGGCCGGGTGCGGTGTTCTGGATGTGGGCGGTCGCCCTGCTCGGCGCGTCCACCTCGTTCGTCGAATCGACGCTCGGCCAGATCTACAAGGAGCGCGACCGCGACACCGGCGAGTACCGCGGCGGCCCGGCCTACTACCTGGCGAAGGCGTACGCGCACACGAAGGCCAAAGGCCTGTTCGAGCTCTACGGCGCAGTCTTCGCCTGTGTTGCGATCTTTGCGATGAGCTCGCTGCTGCCCGGCGTGCAGGCCAACGGCATCTCCTCGGCGATGGCCAACGCGTGGGGCCTGGAGCCGTGGATCCCGGCTGTGGGCATCGTCATCGTGCTCGGGTTCATCATCATCGGCGGCATCAAGCGCATCGCGAACTTCGCCTCGATCGTCGTGCCGTTCATGGCTGTCATCTACATCATCGGCGCGCTCGTCGTCGTCATCATCAACGCCGGCGCCATCCCTGAGGTCATCTCGCTCATCTTCTCCTCGGCCTTCGGCGTCAATGCCGCCTTCGGTGCCGTCATCGGCGAGGCTGTGGCCTGGGGCGTCAAGCGCGGCATCTACTCCAATGAGGCCGGTCAGGGCACCGGTCCGCACGCCGCTGCCGCCTCCGAGGTCTCCCACCCCGCCAAGCAGGGCCTGGTGCAGGCCGGGGCGGTCTACATCGACACGCTGCTGGTGTGCTCGGCCACGGCGTTCATGATCCTCTCGACCGGCATGTACCGCGTGTATGAGGGTGAGGACGGCGGCCCGCTCGTCGGCGAGGGCGGACGTCTGCCCGAGGGCGTCGAGGCCGGCCCGGGCTATGTGCAGAACAGCTTCGACACGATCGTGCCGGGCCTGGGCGCGAGCTTCATCGCGATCTCGCTGGCGTTCTTCGCCTTCACCACGATCGTGGCCTACTACTACATGGCCGAGACGAACCTCTCCTACCTGCTGCGCAACTCGCGCAACACGCTGCTGCGCAGCGTCCTCATGCGCCTGCTGCAGCTGGCGATCCTCGTGGCCGTCGTCATCGGCGCTGTGGGCGGTGCCGGCGATGCCTGGACGCTCGGCGACATCGGTGTGGGCCTCATGGCATGGCTCAACATCATCGGCATCCTCATCATCCAGGGCCCGGCGTTCAAGATCCTCAAGGACTTCGAGGCCCAGCGCAAGGCCGGCAAAGATCCGGTCTACATCCCGGAGACGTGCCCGATCCCGGGCGCCGAGCACTGGGAGTCGGGCCTGCACATCGAGGCCCACGAGGAGGCCACCGGCCAGAAGATCGACCGGCGCACCGGCGATCTCCTCGACCTCCCGCGCCCCTGAGCGGCCGATGACCTGACTCGCAGGCCGCCTGAGCAGCCGAAGCTCACCTGACCGGCGTCCCACCCCTTCACGCGGCCCCGGCGGATGGATCTCCCATCCGCCGGGGCCGTTGCATGCGCGCTGTCGGCTCACCGCCGGCAGCGATTGCCTGACCATGCGTTCTCACAATCTGAATCAGACCCTTGACACAGACGGCCGCCCTCGCGAAAATTATGCAAACGTTTGCACATGTGTATCGAGGCACTGCAGGAGGGCGGAATTGTGAGCAAGGTTGTCGTCGGAGTCGCTCAGGTGGGCGGAATCCAGCCGGAGGAATCGCGTGAGCAGGTGGTCGCACGCCTCATTGCGCTGGTGGAGACTGCCGCTGCGCGCGGCTGCACACTCGTGGTGTTCCCGGAGCTGACGCTCACGACGTTCTTCCCGCGCTACTGGGTCGATGACCTCAGCGCCGTCGACACCCATTTTGAGCGGTCGATGCCCAATCCGCAGGTGCAGCCGCTGTTCGACCGGGCCGCTGAGCTCGGGATCGCCTTTGTGCTCGGCTATGCGGAGCTGACTCCGGAAGGGCAGCACTTCAACACGGCGATCGCCGTCGACACCGATGGCACGATCGCCGGCACCTACCGCAAGGTCCACCTGCCCGGGCATGCCGATGACCGCGGCATCGCCCAGCAGCACCTGGAGAAGCGCTATTTCGAGATCGGCGATCAGGGCTTCCCGGTGTTCACCATCGCCGGTGTTCGGGTGGGCCTGGCGATCTGCAATGACCGGCGTTGGGCGGAGACCTACCGAATCCTCGCGCTCAACGGCGCCGACCTCGTCGCAATCGGCTACAACACCCCGTTCACCTCGGTCCCGGGTATGGATCCGGAGGCGCACCGGGCGATGGACGAGCATCTGCTGTCGGTGCGCGCCGGCGCCTACCAGAACGCCGTCTGGGTGCTGGCGGCCGGCAAGTCCGGCGTCGAGGACGGCCACCGGCTCATCGGCGGGTCCTGTGTCGTCTCCCCCACCGGCGATGTCGTCGCCCTGGCGGTCGGTGAGGGCGATGAGCTCGTCGTCGCCGAATACGACTCTGCAACCGCTGAGCCCTACCGCCGAGAGCTGTTCAACTTCGGCAAGCACCGCAAGCCCGGGCACTACCGGCTCATCGCCGAACAGACCGACCGCGCCGGCGCTGCCGGCCAGCAGTCTGAGGTGATCGCGTGACCAGCAGGATCACCGCACTGACCGGCGGCACCATCATCGACGGCACCGGCGCCCCGGCCCGACCGGGCACCGTCCTCATCGCTGACGGTGCCATCACCGATGTCGTCGAGCCGGCGGCGTCTCTGGCTGCCGATATCGAGACTGTCGACTGCTCCGGGCTCGTCATCGCCCCGGGCTTCATCGACACCCATTCGCATGCGGACAACGCCCCGCTCCTTGCCGAGGACGATGTCTCCAAGATCGAGCAGGGCGTGACGACGGAGGTGACGGGCAACTGCGGCTTCAGCCTCGCCCCGGTCGACCCGTTCAACGAGGAGGCCGCGCACACGCTGCTGGCCCGGATCTTCCCGCCGATGGACGTCTCCTGGAGCCGCGTCGATGAGCTCTTCGCAGCACTCGTGGACCGCCGGCTCATCACCCACCATGCCCCGCTCGTGGGGCACAACGTGCTGCGGATCGCGGCGATGGGAGCCGACGGCCGCACCGCGGAGCCGGATGAGGTCGCTGCGATGGTGCGGGAGCTGGAGAAAGCCCTGGAAGCCGGGGCCTTCGGGCTCTCCAGTGGTCTCATCTACCCGCCGGGGCTGTTCTCCGATCCGTCAGAGCTCCGCGCCCTGACCGCGCTGCTGGGCGCTGAGCGCGTTTACGCCACGCATATGCGCAATGAGTCGAGCCGGGTCTTCGAGAGCATCGCGGAATCATTGGCCGCCGTGAGCGAGCGCTGCCGCCTGCACGTCTCCCACGTCAAGATCGCCGATCCGCAGCAGTGGGGTCGGATGGATGATTACATGGCTGCGCTCGACCAGGCGCGGGAGAACGGGCAGGACGTCTACCAGGACGCATACCCGTACAGCGCTGGCAGCACGATGCTGACGGCGACGCTGCCGCCGTGGTTCCACGACGGCGGGGAGCCGGCGGTGCTCAGCCGCCTGGAGTCAGCCGAGGCGCTCGAACGGGCTCTGCACGACATGGAGAACGACCGCTCCTACGAGAACATGGTGATCGGCGGCTGGGACAAGATCGTCATCTCCAGCACGCGTTCACACCGCTATGAGGGCGCCTCGCTCACTGAGCTGGCTCACAGGCTGGGTGTCACGCCGTTCGAAGCGCTCGTGCGGGTGCTGCGCGAGGAGCAGCTCAAGGCCACGATGGTCGTGCACTTCATGCATGAGGACGATGTCCGCACCGCGCTGCGGCATCCGCTCACGGCGATCGGCTCCGACGGTCTGCCACCAGGCACCGGCGGCAGGCCGCATCCGCGGACCTTCGGGACCTTCCCACGGGTGCTCGGCCACTATGCGCGCGATGAAGGGATCATGTCCCTGGAGGATGCGGTGCGGCGGATGACGCAGCTGCCGGCGCAGATCTTCGGACTCACCGACCGCGGCGTCATCCGGCGCGGGGCGGCAGCCGATCTCGTCACCTTCGACCCGGCGGCGATCATCGACACGGCCACCTACGCGGAGCCGACCAACCGGCCGCGCGGCATCGACCGTGTGTTCCAGGAAGGCCGCCTCGTCGTCGAGGGCGGCCTGTGGCAGGGTCAGCGGCACGGCCGCCGGCTGACGGCGGCATGAGCGGCCGGCCCGTGCCCGGGGTCGCCACCCCGGCGCTCGTCGTCGACACCGCTGTCCTCGACCGGAACATCGCGGCCACCCACCGTTTCCTCACCCAATCCGGGGTGCGCATCCGCCCGCACGTCAAGACGCACAAATCGCTGGAGATCGCCGGCCGGCAGCTGGCCGCCGGCGCCAGCGGGCTGACGGTTGCCACGATCGGCGAGGCCGAGGTGTTCGCGCAGGTCTGCGATGACCTGTTCGTCGCCTATCCGCTGTGGCCGGATGCTACGCAGTTCGCAGTCCTCAACGCTCTGGCCTCCCGTGTCCGGTTGACTGTCGGCGCGGATTCGGCTGAGGGGATCGCGCATCTGGCCGCAGCACTCGACCCAGCCGTTGAGCTCATGATCGAGATCGACTCCGGCCATCACCGCACCGGCTGCGCCCCAGAGGATGCCGGGGCACTCGCCGCTGCCGCCGGCCGGCTCGGCCTGCGGGTCCGCGGAGTGTTCACGTTCCCCGGCCACAGCTACGGCCCGGGCACCACAGCGAGCGCAGCCGCGGACGAGTCCGCTGCACTCACTGCCGCTGCGGCCTCGATCCGCACCGCCACCGGTCAGGACGAGCTCGAACTCAGCGGCGGGTCGACGCCCTCGCACCGCTCGACGGCAGCCGGCGTCATCACCGAGGCGCGCCCGGGCGTCTATGTCTTCAACGACGCCCAGCAGTGGGAGCTCGGCACCGCCGATCCCAATGCCATCTCGCTGACCGCCTATGCCCGGGTGGTGAGCACCCGACCCGGGCATTTCGTCCTTGATGCCGGCAGCAAAGTGCTCGGCGCGGATCGGGCGCCCTATGCCAGCGGTTATGGGCGGCTGCTCGACCTGCCGGAGGCGCGGATCATCCAGCTGAGCGAACACCATGCGGTGGTCGCCTCCGATGCCCCGGTCGAGGTCGGCAGCACCGTCCGGGTGGTGCCCAATCATGTGTGCACTGCCGTCAATCTCGTCAGCGAGCTCGTTCCCGTCCTCGGGACACACGCCCATTCCCCGTGGCCAGTCGATGCCCGGGGCCGGAACAGGTGACAGAAAGGAAAACGACGATGTCCAGTCAAACTGAACACGCGTCTGCACGGACGACGGAGTTCGAGGAGGATCCCCGGTACCGGATCGCAGGGCGCGAAGCGCTGCTCTGCTTCGGGTACTGGGCGGTCTTCACAGTCGGAGCCGTCATCATCGCATGGCTGCTCGGCCACCGGGATCCTTCTCAGATCAGCTTCATCATGGGCTTCCCCGACTGGTTCTTCTGGTCGGCGCTCGCATTCGTCGCCGTCATGGCGATCCCGGTGCCGTATCTGATCGTCAAGCTCGGCTTCACCGATATGGATCTTGAGCCGGAGCCGCAGCCAGGCTCTCCGGGTGCTGGGGAGGTGCAGCGATGAGGTGGGATGTCGCTCTTCCGATCATGCTGATGTTCGCCACCATGATCCCGCTGGCCTATGTGGCGATCCGGCGCAGCCGCAAGCATGACAACAAGACCTCCAGCTACTATCTGGGCGGCCGCACGCTCGGCCCGTGGGTCCTCATCTTCACCGTGCTGGCATCTGCTGCCAGCGCCGGCACCTTCATCGGCACCGCCGGCCTGACCTATGCGCAGGGCTACGGCTGGGTCTGGGGTGCGATGATGCAGGTCCCCTCAGCGGTCCTGGCGCTGGGCCTAGTCGGCAAGAAGTATGCGATCGTGGCCCGCAAGCTCAATCTCATCACCTTCACTGACTTCTTCAAGGAGCGCTACGAGAGCCGCGGCGTCACGTTCCTCACCTCGATCTGCATGGTGATCTTCCTCGTCGCCTATATGGTCGCCCAGTTCGTCGGCGGCGCCCGGGTGCTCGAATCGATCACCGGGATCAACTACTTCGTGCTCGTCATCATCTTCGCCGGAGTCGTAGCGCTGTACACGGCGTTCGGCGGCTTCCTCGCTGCCGCCTTCACCGATGCCGCACAGGGCGTCATCATGCTGCTCGGTGGTGTGGCGCTGTGGATCGTCGTCCTCACCGCCGTCGGCGGCGTATCCGAAGTCGAAGCGGGAACCAAGGCCCTCGACGGCCAGCTCTACGTGCTGCCCGGTGACAGCGGCTTCGATCTGCCGATGATGATCTCCTATGCGGTGATGTTCGGCCTGCTGCTGGCGGCGCTGCCGCACGTGTCCGTGCGGGCGATGTCGTACCGCAACTCCGCGGCGCTGCACAAGGCACTGTGGGTGGGGCCGGCGATCATGGCGGTGTTCACGCTCGGATTCGGTGCGATGGGTCTCATCGGCCGGGTGCTGTACCCGGAGGCGGAGCTGGCCGATATGGTCCTGCCGACGCTCATCATCGACCACCTGCCAGGCCCGCTGGCCGGCGCGGTCCTCGCTGCCCCGCTGGCTGCGGTCATGTCGACGGTCGACTCGATGATCCTGGTGGTCTCCGCGGCCCTCGTTCGCGACCTCTACCGCGGCTTCATCAAGCCGGACATGTCAGATGCCGCCCAGTCGAAGGCCGGCACCTGGACCAGTCTGGCGATCGGCGTCGTCGTTCTCGTCCTGGCGCTGAATCCGCCGGACTTCCTGCAGCACATCATCAACTTCGCCATCGGCGGTCTCGAGGCGGGCCTGTTCGTGCCGCTCATCCTCGGCCTGTACTGGAAGCGCGGCAACGCCCTGGGAGCGATCCTCTCGCTGCTCGGCGGCATGCTGTACTACCTGCTGGCAGCTAACTTCATCCCGGCGCTGAGCCTGGGGATGATGCCAGTGCTCATGGCGACGGTGTTCTCACTGGTGCTCTATGTGCTCGCAGCGTTCATCGGCCCACGGCCCTCGCATCGGGTCATCGTCAAGTTCTGGGGCACCCAGAAGGCGATCGAAGCGATGCGCGCGGAGACCCAGCCGGCTGTCCGCGGCTGAGCGCGGCAGGCGGCACGGTGGACGCGTGCGCGGTGCACGCCAGCGCGTGCGCCGTGCAGACCAGCGCGTGCGCGGCGCAGAGCAGCGCATGTGCGGCGCCGGCCGGCGGTGAGATCATGGCAGCATGACCAGCTCATCCCGCCCCACCCTGGTGACGATCGCCGAGCACCTGGGTGTGCACTACTCCACCGTGTCGCGTGCTCTCAGCCCTGACCCCGCGGTGCGCAGGACGGTGTCCGATGCGACGGTCGAGCGTGTCGAGCGAGCAGCCAGCGAGCTCGGCTACGTGTCGAATCGGATCGGCGCTTCCCTGCGCACCGGCAGGTCGCATGCCCTCGGAGTGCTCGTCCCCCGCACCTCGGAGTGGGTGGTCGGCACAGTGTACGAGGGCATCGATGCGACGGCTTCGGAGCTCGGCTATGTCACCTTCGTCGCCAACACCTTCGACGATGAGGGCACCCGCCAGGCCCGCATCCGGCGGCTCTCGCAGTGGGGGGTGGATGCGATCCTGTATTCCGATTCCCGGCTGGATGCCGAGGACCTCGACCCGGTCGGCGGTGTTCCGTGCTGGCCGATCATCCGGCGCGGGCGCGAGGATCACAGCTTCCGCGTCGACGATGCTGCCGGTGGCCGGCTCGTCGCCGGCCACCTCATCGACAGCGGGTACCGGGATGCGGCGGTCATCTGCGGGCCCAAGGACATGAGCACCTTCCGGGACCGTGCGACCGGGTTCGTCAACGAGTACGTCCGCCTCGGCGGGCGGGTCGGCGCCGACCGCATCATCGAGTCGGATCTGACGATCGAGAGCGGCCGGCGCGAAGCCGGGCGTCTCTTCGACACCGACCGCCCGTCAGCGATCTTCGCCCTGCACGACCCGCTGGCACTCGGCGTCTACGTCGCAGCCGCCGAACGGGGCCTGCGGATCGGCACAGATGTGGGCGTGGTCGGCTACAACGATGTCGAGATGTCCGCGCAGCTGCCGGTCCCCATGACCTCGGTCAACTGGAAGTGCCGCGACCTGGGCGTCACCATCGCCCGCAATGCCATCGCCCGGCTGGAAGGCCGCCCTGAAACGGCGAAGCCTCCCTCGCCCGTTCTGGTTCCGCGCGCCTCCACCATGCCCGAGGCGCCGGCCACCTGACCGCGTCCCTCACCCGTGCACGAACTCGATCGTCGTCGCGGTGCTCGGAGCGATGTCGATGACCAGGCGTCCGTCCTCGGCGGTCTTCACACCGCTGCCGGAGTCTGCGAACTCGGCCAACTCCCGGTACCCGGTCTCGCTCTGCGCGGCATTCGAAGACGCATGGATCTGCGCGGCGCGCTCGGCGGTGAACCCCTCCGGGACACTCACGGTCACCTCGCGGCTGCCGTACTGGGCGGCGTCGGCGTTGTTGACGACGGTGACGATGTAAGAGCCCTCGGTGCGCACGGCGTAGGCGTAGGCGTCGCTGCCGGAAACAGCGACATCGTGGAAGGTTCCGCCTACACCGATTTCAGTCAGCCGCAGACCCTGGAAGTTCGGCTGGGTCAGCACCTCACCGTCGCCGTCCTCTCCCGTGCCTTCTGCTGAGCAGACCACCGACATCGGTGCTCCGCCCTTGCAGGCGCCGAGCATCGAGTGCATGTTCATCCGCTCGACACCCATCTCGGCAGCATGCAGCACATAGTCGACGGTCCACAGCGCCGAGGCGTGGGTGCGGGAGGTGTCGTTGGTTCCCGGGCAGCTGGTCGGCCCGGTCTCCTCGACCCATAGGGGGATGTCGGCGGCCGTTGCCTTGTCCAGCCCGATCGACAGGAGGCGTTCGGCGCTGTCGTGGGCCAGCGGGTTGACGAGGTTCTCCCATTCGGGCCCGCGCCCGGGGACCACGTCCGAGGTGCATTCGTAGGTGGCATACCAGTGCTGGCTCAAGGCGACGGTCTCGTCGAATCCGGCATCGAGGAACGCGGTCATCCATGAGCCTTCGGCCACGCCGGGGCCGACGAGGCTGACAGCGTCGCCGACGCGCTGTTCGATCGCGGTACGGTACGCCTCGACCTGTGTGAGGTAGGCGTCCTCATCCCATTCTGCGGTGTCGCGGATCTTGAGCCCCTCGCGGTGATCGGCGGTGAACCCGTTGGGTTCATTGCCGATCGACACCGCCAGCAGGTGGGATCCGAAGGCCTGCTGCGCATGAGCGACCATGTCGGCGCCGCGTACCGGATCGTAGTCACCCAGTGGGATGCCGAGAGTCACACTCGCGCCGACCTTTTCGACCGTACGCGCGACGCGGTTGAGATCCTCTGGAGCCACGGCGACTCTGCCAGCTGGCGGCTGTTCCCCCGATGAGGTCCAGAACATGCCGCGGTCGAGCTGGTTGCCTCCGAAACGCAGGCCGGGACTGCCGAGTTCGGCCAGCACGTCGTCGAGGTTCCCGGCGTCAGGGTCCCAGCGCGGATCAGCCAGGTCCGTGGCCTCGAAGGAGATGCCGATGTTGTCAGCTGACAGCGCGGTACTCGCGGGATCCGCGCTGACGTCCACATGCACTGGATCGGAACTGGGCGCATCAGAGCCGAGATCCTGCACAAAGGGCACAACCGAGTCCCCGGTCTCAGCCTGACCAGATGTTTCGTCTGAGCGGTCGCGCTCGTTCCCGATGGTGCAGCCGGTGACGAGGAACGTGATGGCAAGCGCTGAGGCTACTCCGGTTCTGCAGAATCGGGACTTAGGTGAGGTTGTCACAGGTGCTGCTGGTCGGCGTTTGCCGCATAGTCCTTCACGGTGTCGTCCTTGAAGGCCGTGCGCACGTCCTCGAGTTCATCTTCGTCGACCTTGACGTATGACTGGCCGTCGGATGATTGGCCGACACCTGTAATCGGAGCGGTGAAGAAGTCGATATCGTCGCTGCGGATATCGCGCATCGCCAGCGCGTACCGGGAGATCGCTGAGGAATGCAGTCCCGAGTCCAGGTACATATACGGCGAGAAGTCCCGGACCATGCCGGTGACCTTGTTCGGGTTGGACAAGGTGTCGGCGTCGACGATCTTGCCGAACAGGGAGGACATGAACTCCTGCTGGTTGCGGGCACGCTGTAAATCTCCGTCAGCGAACTGCTTGCGTGCCCGCACGAAAGCCAGCGCTGCTTCACCGTCGAGGTGGTTCGTCCCCTCCGTAAAGCTATGACCGCCGCTCGAGAATGCCTGCGAGGATTCGACATCGACGCCGCCCACCGAGTCGGTGAGCAGCTGGAAGCCCTCGAAGTCGATCATCGCCACGTGGTTGATCGGCGCCCCGATGAAGTCCTCAACAGTGCTGACCGCAAGCGGCAAGCCTCCATACGACAAGGCCGCGTTGATCTTCGCCTTGCCGTGGCCTTCGATATCGACCCAGGAGTCACGCGGGATCGACATGAACTGGATGCTCGAACGGTCCTCCGGGACGTGGGCGACCATGATGGTGTCAGAGCGGAGTCCGCGCGAGTTCGAGAAGTCCACCTGGTCCATGGGCTCGTCTGCGCCGAGCACGAGGACGTTCATCGCACCGCCGTCGACCGGCGGCGGTGTCTTGTCACCAAAGACCTGCTCGTCAGGGATAGTGTTCGAGTTCTTGTCAAAGGTCCGGCCGAGGTACCATGCGTATCCGCCAGCTCCCGCAACGAACAGGATGACGAGCGTCAGCGCGACTAGCAGTGCGAGCTTCGTGCGTGAACGTCTTTTGCGCCGAGGACGATGTTTGAGCTCGGATTCATCGACCTGCGGGTCAAATTCAGTAGACATGGACAGCTCCTTGAAGACTATGGGGATAGAGGATCGGACGTTCTTTCACAGAACCCACGGAATGATGAACCACTGACCAGTTCACCCGATCACGACCTTGAGCTCCGATGGATCGATCTATCTCTACAATGGCGACTTCACTCCTGAGTCCGTCAGCAACCGCGAGTAGAAGTATCCCGAGAGTCGCTCTGATTCAGGAATCGCATGCATTGCCGCGAAGAAGCGGCGAGAGTTCATTGGTACGGCCGGAATGCATGAAAGGTCGTACTCGGAATACCCGAGCGCTGCCCATTTACTCAAGCGATGTTCCCAATAGAACATATCGTAGAAGTTATAACCCATCAGCTGGTCTTCACAGAAGTCAGTGACATCCATGTACTCTTCGAACTTCGCGATAAGCGAAGGATCCGAGCTGAAGCGTGACGTGGTGTATTTGCGAGCAAGCAATGCGGGGGAGATCGCAGATTCGTCCCGTTCTCGATAGAATCCGGTTCCAACCTCCCCACCGATGGAAAAGAATAATGTTGCAGCTGCCGGCAACCCCTCATATAAACAGGCTGCCAGCGAGGGGAACCGCGCCCCAACAGGGAACGTCGATTTGTAAAGCTGCGCGAATGGACTCGTGCTTGAAAGCTCAGCGATGTCGAGCGTCATATGAGGGAGGCCCGCGGCCACCGCAAGTCGATTTGCAGCTAGAAGGTCGTCGTACGTGGTCGCAGGGTTACGATCGAAGAAGTGGTACGTCATTGCAATCGACCCAGCATCCTGGAACGCGTCCAGGCTACTGGTGAGGACTGCTCGACCGTCTCCTCCCGCCGTCAGGCCAAGGACTGAGATATCGGCCTGTGACAGCCAGAACCGCACCTGTGCGCGAAGGTCCGAGACAAACATGTCATACGCCTCGTCATATGACATTTCCTGGCGGCCAGCGAACGGAAAGAACCGTGAAATTTTGACCTCGGCCGGACTAAACACCGCTTTGCAGTTAGCATAGAGCTGGTCGACGCCGTCGTACGCTGTCACCAAGGCGGGCAGATACTTCCCGCCTGGGCTGTTATAGCCCGGATGGTCCATCACCCAGCGTTGTTCAGTCGACTCGAACGGCCCAGCCACCGCCTCAACGAGTGCTGAGTGAGACGATACACAGAAGACGCTCTGACGAGCCGGCCAGTAGCATGATAGGGAATTGGTCGCATCGCCGTAAAGGTGCAGGCGCGCCCCGTCTACGAGAAGAATGACGTAACGTCCTGATAGCCACGAGATGTAGCGGTCGCAGGCCGACACTCCCTGATCTGCAGCAATTTCTGCGAGGCGGCCGGCAATTTCTACTCCGGAATCAGCAGGCCGATCTGAGTCGAAGATGCGACCTATAACGAGGGCACCCGATTCGGAAACATCCATCGTGGAGAGATAAACCGGCGTGCTAGGGCTTGCATACAGGCGATAGCCAGCGAATCGAAAGCTTGCCCATCCCTGGGGCAAGTCAAATCCTAAAGACCCCGGCTCAGCCGTAATTAGGTAACCACCGGCGTAGGCATTACAGTGTTCGAGCAATTCCGCCGCTGGGCGAAGTGCACGCACCCGTTCTTCGAATCTGGTCCACCGCTCACTCAGTACATGCTTTCTCACAGCATCTCCTCCCGCCGATTGTATGCTCTTGAAGTCGCGGCGATGCGGCGGAATCGACTACCAAGACTAATGGGCAATCGCGCCTACACATCGATCTGCTCAACTCCCCTACCCACGTATTTCATAATGCCGGATCCGAAGAGCTTCGCGTCACTCGTGCGCCACGTATGCTCGGCCGAACCTGCAGAACGATTCACTAGGAAGTTGAAGCGGTCTGCACTGTAGATCGTGCCCCCATCCTGACGGATATTCCGAATCAGCCCCGAGTCCTCTGACACCCCGATCTCGGGGAACCGCCACCGCGTGAACGTCTCTGCCGGGGCGCACATCGTCGCGCCACGGATGAAATCTGTGTAGCGATGCTCGTGAGCCGGGTATGTGAGGATCGTGGCGTTCATGGACTCGAGATAAATATAGCTCGCCGCCTTACCTACCATGTCCGCACCCGAGAAATCGATCGCGTGCAACATATCGTGGATATAGTGCTGTCCGTACCAATCATCATCGTCCATTCGTAGGATGTAATTCCCTTCGGCACGGTCCACCAGGTGGTTGAGGTTGCTACCCAGCGAAACAGTGGATGGAGCAGTGAGATAAGTGCACGTCACTCCATACTGAGAACGTAGGTCAGCTAGGCGTGCAGCGCGCATTTCGAAACCGTGCGTCAAAAGCACAAGTTCCGTCTCAGCACCCGCCTGTCGTGCGATATTCGCGAAGACGTTCTCGATCTGGTGCGGGCGATTCGTGCTGACGATTACCGACGCACTTCGCGGATTCTTTTCGCTCGGTAGACCAATGTCACCAAGTAGCTGATCAATCCGCTTTTCATAAGTGTGCTCGTTCCAAGTGCGGCGTTGCGCGGCATGCACCTTCCGGGTTCGGTAGTCATCGGACCGAAGCAGCGCCCGGATCTTGTCGTAGGCTTCTTCCTCGCCTTCCACGACTGTGAGCTCGTCGTCACGGTAGAAATAGGGAATTGCGTCACTGGGAGGTGAGACGATGGCCGCCCCGCATGCAGTGGCTTCTAGTATGCGACGCGCACACATCGTTCGAGACCCGACAACAGAGTTGACGTTCAATACTACCTTATACGCGTGGTATGCCGTGATCATCTGCTCGTAACTCAGGCTACCCCGGATGAATTTCGTGAATGTCTCGGGGAATGAGTACTTCGGGTCCTTTCCGTCCTGCCGGGAATATATGTCGAAGCCGAACTTCGCAGCTGCAGGGAGGAGAAACGAAAGCTGAGCTCTTCGCTCAGGGTACTTGTGGCGGAAGTACATGCCCCCGAACACAACGTCGCGGTCTCTTAGCACGGCCCCTATTCGGGCTGGGTTGTGGAGCGCCGGCTGCGCTGCAAAAGGTAGCGTGTGAATGCGATTGTGGCCAAGGTCGTTTCGATACCGGTCAACGATGTCGCCATCGGTTGTGGCGACATGGTCGAAAAGTCTCGCAGTGGGCAGAAACTCTTCGTAGTGGGGTGGATCCTCCTTGTTCCAAAAGACGGTGATTATTCCACGCTCGCGGCATTCTTGCACGAGTTCTTGCACTGCCGGGCGAGGTGCCGAGGCTCCTACCAGGTGGTACCGCCAGGCTCCCCCGTTTCCTTCCCAGGCACTTTCAACGAACAGAAGGTCTGGCTGGAAGCTGTCGAGCTCTCCGCGCCAGTTCGCGGGCGTGAGAGAAAGCTGCTCCCATTCGTAGGACAGAGCCCGCTCAGTGAATTCGTCGGCGATAATTGCGACACGAAGCGGCCTCCGCGGTTGCAGTCGCCGTTCGAACCCGGCGGGATTAGTCGCCGGAAGTGAATGCGGCACTCTTGCTCCGGGAACCTCAGCCGGGCCGTGGTGTGCCGACGCCACCCTTGCCGCGATCGACCGAATGATCGGTGCCGCCCGGCCGATCGAACCGGCAGTGTTTCTAATAATTGGCTCTGTTCGGCGCGAGCGATTCGCCACCTCGACAAGAACAGCTGAGGATGCACTCAGATTTTTTTCGTGCTGTTTGAGATATCGGAGAGCGGCAACGCGCGATTCTCTCAACAAATAAATGCTCTCTAACCACGCTAACGAGACAACTGCTGCGATTGCGGCGACAGCTGGGCCGAATTCCAGCCACAGCAGGGTCATTGCGGTTGCCGTCAGCAGAGCTGTAACCGAGAGTTGCTTGATCCAGAAACGGCTGAGATTCACTGCGCTCCTCCAGCTGAGTCGAGGGTCTGTCCTTGTGCTGACCGGGGTGATTCCGTGGTGTCTGCGACGAGCGCTTCCATTGCCGCGACGCCATACTCTGCAGCATGTCCGTCACCGTAGGGGCTCACAGCTTCTGACATCGCCGCATACGCGGATGCGTCATCGAGCAGCCGACTGACTTCCGAGACGATCCGTTGTGTATCCGTGCCAACGAGACGGGCTGTCCCCGCAGCTACGGCCTCCGGGCGTTCCGTATTCTCTCGCAGAACCAGCACCGGCTTGCCGAGGCTAGGAGCTTCCTCCTGCAGTCCTCCTGAGTCGGTGAGGACTACATGCGACCGGTTGATGAGATGGGAGAACTCATCATACCCGACAGGCTCAGTGACGATGACGTTAGCGCAGCCCGCAACCTCGGGGCCGATCGCTGACCGGACCGCCGGATTTCGGTGCGCCGGCCACACCACGAGCAAGTCGGGACGCGCGTGTGCGAGCTGCGCGACGGCTCGCCCGATCCGTTGCATCGGCTCACCGAGGTTCTCCCGCCGATGCGAGGTCAGTAAAAGCATCGGCTGGCTACTGCGCTCAAGCGCCTTCAGAGCAGGATCGTGATAACGAGCAGGTACCTTCACCGCCCACCGCAAAGCGTCGATGACGGTATTCCCCGTCACGGTGATGGTGGCATCGTCGACTCCATCGCGCAACAGGTTCCTCCGCGCCTGCTCAGTTGGGGCTAAGTGGAGCGCGGCGATCTGAGAGACGAGCTTGCGGTTGGCCTCCTCCGGGAACGGCGAGGCAAGGTCCCCGCTACGAAGCCCTGCTTCGAGATGGACTACCGGAATCTCGCGGTTGAATGCTGCAATCGCTGCAGCTTTCACTGTCGTCGTGTCTCCCTGCACGAGCACCGCAGCCGGCCGGTGCTCTTCGTACACAGTGTCGAGACCGGCTATGACCCGAGCCGCAATCTGATTGAGTGACTGCCCTGGTTGCATTAGGTCAAGATCGACGTCGGGGGTAATTCCGAATACCTCATTGACCTGGTCGAGCATTTCCCTATGCTGAGCCGTTATGACCGTAATCGGGAACAGTGTCGGGGACTTCTCGAGAGCCTTAATGACCGGCGCGACCTTGATCGCTTCCGGTCGGGTGCCATACACCACCATGATGGGGGCGCGTCCTGCCGTCATGTGTCTCCTCGGTGTGTCAAGCGCAGGACCTGCGCGGCGATCGATTCATAGTCGGTATTTCGGTAGTGATATGGGGCCTGACCCCAGCGGTGCTGGCTGCCCATCTGCACATCGGCCGCCGAGCGTCGCACGATATGGTCAGGCAGGAAGAAACGGGCTGCGAAGTCCCGGTAACGTCGAAAGCCTCGATTGGCCTCGCGTGCTTGATCAGCGAGGGCTTCTACCTTGGTAGCGGGTGGGTGCAGAAGACAACGGGCAGCAGCGCGGAGGCCCTCTCCACGATGCACTGTTCTCCGCATCTCTCGCAGACCCCGCTGCAGCCGCCGAACAGTGCTGCCCAGCCGCGACCGAACGCCCCGCCGCCCTGGAGCGCCCTCCGGCGCCTCAGCCCAGTCGATGTCGATAAATACGCATACTGCTAAGCGGTTGCGCAGCCCATTCATAACTTGCGAGAACCCTTCTTTCCACAGATCGAAGTGCTCATCGGTTCCGAAAGGCAAGAGCCGCGCCCCGTCGGCCGGTGCCAGTTGTTCGATTCCGATGCGGGATGCCTCTACTGAGTTCGTCAGATACGCGCCGTCGGGGAACAACCACACTCCTCGTCGTTCGTCGACGAGATCGACGAGGATCACCTCCGGCTCGGCTGCGGCGATCCGCGCCGTGACATCAGCTACCATGTCACCGGCAAACATCTTCGCTTGGAAGGCCGATTGAAGATCTGCCGTGGAATACCGCTCAGACCCTACCGGATGCAGACTGCTGATTGCAGACTGACGAGCGACGTAGCAGACCACATCGCTGGTTGGCAGGTACTCGCACGTATCGCGGCTGACACAGGAGCCGAAGATCGCGATCCGGATATCTGTCATCGACGCCTCGCATGGCGCGCGGCCGGGTTACGCCGGTTTGGATACGACAGCACCACTTCGTCACCGGAGATTTCTGGCAGTATATCCGTTTCGACAGGCGGTGAGCGCACAGAAACCGCCTCAGGCCCAGCACTCGAAGCCTCATGCCGCGCGTTCTCCTGCGCGCGCCCCCGGCGCGCTGTGCGGCGCTTCGTCTTCTGTGTCGAGTGGCGCGGTTGCAGGATCCGCTCTGGGGCAGTGGATATCACCTCGACGAGTTCCGGTTCACCTTCCTCGATGGCCCGACGAAGCAGTTTCTCGGCTACCTCGGTTTCACCCTCTGCCACGTTCCAGGCCCACCACCGGTACTTTTCAGCCACCTCCTCGGCGGGTCCATCCATGATCACCTCACCGTGGTGCAGCCAGATAGCCCGAGAGCACATCTCCTGGATGACCTTCGCCGCATGATTGACGAGGAACACCGTGCCAGCGTTCACCAACATCTGTTCCATCGCCTCTTCACTGCGCCGAGCAAACGTGGCATCGCCGGTAGACAGGGCCTCGTCAATCAAGAGAATGGACGGGCGCGCAGCAACTGCGATGGCGAATCGCAGCCGAGCAGCCATACCCGAGGAGTATGATCCCATCGGCCGATAGATCGAGTCGCCCAACGCTGACAGTTCCACCACCTCATCGAAGACCGCATCAGCCTGGCGCGGTGTCATTCCCATCGCAAGACATCCGAGCCGGACGTTCGCCGCCCCCGAAAGAGCCGGCTGCAGGGCTGCATTGACGCCGAGAAGGGTCGGCTTCCGGCGAGCCAGAATCTGTCCCTCATCGGGTCGCTCGACGCCCGCGATCAGACGGAGAAGAGTGGATTTGCCAGAGCCGTTGGCACCGATGACGCCGATGAACTCACCCTGCCGAGCGACCAGGTTCACACCGCGGAGCGCTTGAACTGTCATTTTTCCGCGCCGGCCGGGCAGTTTCCGCTTCATGCTAGCTATCCGACCACGCTGCCCGCTGACTCTGACGGCGTACCGCATGTGAACATTCGACACGACGACCGCAGCACCGCGACCACGGGGGTCAAGCTCGCCCATATTTCTCCTCTCCGAAGTAGAAGTACAGGAATCCGAAGATAAGAAACGCGATCCCCCACCCAAACACCAGCATCCACATCCACATCGGGGAATCGGTCCCATAGAGGAACGAGTTCCTGACTACCTGCAGATATGAGTACATAGGGTTGATCTTCATGATTGCAGCTAACACTGGGACGCCAACGAAACGATCAATGGAGAAGAACACCCCGGAGGCATACAGCCAGAAACGAGCCGCGACCTGAATCACATTTATGAGGTCCGGGATCTCGTGACACAAACGCGCAACGATGAAGGCGCAGCCCTGCGCAAAACAGACCTGCATAGCAAAGCACGGCACGATCAGCACGACGCGCCACGTCAAGTTTTCGACAGGAGGAAACACCAGAATGATCGCGGACATGACAATGAAGCTCGGTATGAAGTTCATGGTCTCCCGCACGACGACAGCAATCGGCAGGGACGCCCGGGGAAACGTGAAGGCGCGGATCATCGACTGTCCTTGGCGGATGGACTGTGCACCCTGAGTGACCGATCTGATCGTGAACTGGAAGAAGAACACCCCGATGATTAGATAGCCTACGAAGTTCTCGACGCCATTCGATGTGTTTAGGACGTAGCCAAAGATCAGAAAGTAGCCCATTCCGTTGAGTAACGGGCTGAGCACCAGCCACACGTTTCCGAGAACATTATGGCGGCCGTCGCCAGCCACTTTGGCGCGTGACTCCGCGATGATGAAATGCCGCCGTTGCCACAGTTGCTCAAAATAGATTTCAAGGGGCGTACGTTTACCCACCTCGCTGAGTGTCCAAGATGGGACCGTGATGGGGCTGCGCCAGGGCAGTTCCGTCTTCGCAGACTCCGATGAGCGGGACCCGGTCATTTCAAGCCTCCAACCCCGAGTGCGGCGTACATTTCGGCATACCTGTTTCCTACAGCCTCCCATGTGCGATGGCGCTCGACATAGCGGCGGCCGGCCCGGCCCATTTCTACGCGCTCGTCTTCGTTGCCCGCTAAACGGCTCAGCTCTTCAGCCCAATCGTGTACAGCACCAGCCGGAATTGCCGAGCGAGCTTCCGGCGGCAACGCTTCTAAGAGAGCCGGGAGGTCACTCATCATCACTGGACGCGCTAGACCGGCAGCTTCAACCGGCTTCAGGGGAGTGACAAGAGAGCAGACTGGATCGTCTCGACGTGGCACGGCAAAGATGTCGAGAGCTGTGATGAGCTCATGTGCTCGCTTCTGCGGAAGACGACCAGCAAAGACAACGGCATCTTTCAGCGGTTCGGCTCGCTGGATCAGCGACGACAGTTCCGTGCCGTCGCCGACAATGAGCAGACGTATGTCAGACCCCTCCTGCCGAGCTTCGACTACCGAATCGATCAGAACGTCTAGACCTTCGTAACCGACGATCGAGGCCGCTGTTCCCACCCACGTACCAGCGGATGGCAATCCGTTCTCTTCTCTGACCTTGCCCGGAGTACGGCTGATGTCACGACTCAGCAGGCCGTGGCTCACCGCGTTTGGAGCCACAAGTATGCGATCTTCGGGAATACCGCGGCTCGTCAGCTCACGGGCCATGGACGTACCGAGCGTAACGATTCGATCCGCCTCGAGTGCGATTTCAGTTTCTCGGGCACGAAACAGCCTGAAGCGTTCGCTCTCCCGAGCTGCATACCGTTCTGGAAGTGATCCAGCGGATGCGGCCCAGGTCTCCTCGAGTACCCCTCTGACTTCGTAGACCCACGGCAAATCCAGTCTTTTCGCAGCTGCGCGAACGGCTACTCCGTTAACAAAGTGTGTGGTGGTGTGGAGGACTTCAGCATTGCTGCCGACGGCAAGCGCTGCTGTGAACTCCGCTTGCTTTTGCAAACGCTCTTCCGCAGTTCGACCTTGATTCCACGGCACGTCGCGCACGTACGTAATACCGTCAACACTGTCCCGGTCGCGCCACGAGAATCGGCCTACCGAAACGGGGTACCCAGTTCGAGTCCCACTAAAGACGTTGACGCTGCGGGATCGGAGCGACTTCAGCACAGCGTGCGATCGAAGGGTGTAGCCCGACTGCGTATGCGGAAGCGAGTTCGTGAGTATATGCAACACGTCAGCGTCCGGGACATTTAGCCGCGGCAATCGTGCAGGAAGCGCCGGCATCCATCCAGGTTCGAAAATTGTTCGTTCACTAGTTAAGCGCGAATGGAGGCGACCGCGTTCAGCGATTGCGATTGCCTTGTTCATATCGCCGGCCTGCCATGCGACCCGGGCGCGGAGACTGCGGCCGGACTCCGGGGACTTCATCCGTTCGGCAAAGCTTGCCGCTGAGTTTCCCATTCTCAGACTCAGCGCAAACTCGCCGCATATACGAGCGGCAACTCCGTTGGTTTCATCAGACTCCAACTGCTGTCGAAGACCCTTCTCGGCTCCCGCAGCGTCGCCGGTCAGCCATCGCCCCGCAATTCGACAGACCGGCGTGGGAATACGGGCGAGGCGCTTGCCCACAGCAGTTGAGACCGAGCGGGGCAGACGTCGCGATAGCTGCACCCCGAAAAAGACCGGGTCACTTCCCATGTGCTCGATGAGCACACGCACGAGAGTTACGGCCTGCCTGCAGGTAAAGGAGATGGTCATTGCGTTCCTTCGAGGACGTAGAGGTAGCGTTGCAGCGCCGCGGCAGGCGCAGCGTGGTCGGCCAACCAGTCTTGGGCACGTGAATCCGGCGTCAGATTGACGTGTCCGTCACGCATTTCTGACAGCAGCGTGCGCAAACCCTTGTCGTCTCCAGGTACCACAGTGTGACCTGCCCCCGAGGCTGTCACAATGCTTGCAGCCTCACCGGACAGGATACCGGTGACATGAATGCCACGTGCCATGAGCGTGTAGAGCTTCGACGGAATCGTGTATTCGAAAGCGGGCAGCGCCGTAAGACTGACGACGCCACTGTCAGCCCAACGCCAGAGACTCTCCAGTTCTTCTCCTGTGGTTTGAGGCAGGAACTGAATAGGCGGTTCCACGGTCAGGCCGCCCGACATCGTCATGACTTCAGCTGCCGAACGCTGCAATTTACGATGCGCAGCGCCTGCACCAACGATCTTCAGCTGAACACCGGAAACGTCTCCGATAGCGCGTACAAGTGCCTCCAATCCCTGGGAACGCCCCACGGTGCCGACATAGAGCAATCGCAGGTCTTCCCCTTCAGCACGATCTCGGAGCTGTTTGCTTGGACGATATGGCATTGCGGTGTTGCGCACAACGGTCACGGCCTCGTGACCAGCGCTTCGAAGTCGAGCGGCAAAACCCTCAGAAGTAACAACGATGTGGGCAGCCCGGCGCAATACACCGTGGAATGCCGCAGGCAGAGCGGTGCGCTCAAAATAGTCGTTCACTGGTTCAGGCAGCAGATCGCGAGTTGCCGCCCGTATGAGGTGTGAGTCGCCGATGAGATCTGGCCACGCATCCCGTACCTCTGCAATATGCGGAACTCCGAGCATCTGTGCGACAACGTCCCCGGTAAACAGCATCGGCAGACCTGGAGTCGTGGAGATCACGACATCGGGTTTCGCTGACCGCATCCCCGCAGCGACGCGCAGAGCGAAAAGCGACGACACCGACTGATCGAGAAGCTGCCCGACCATCGACGTTGAAATGGGTAGGTACGGAAGACGAAGGACGCGTTCGCCGTTCGCCCCATCCTCCCACACCAAGGTCGTCGTGGGGGACGCGCTGAGGACTGATGCACTGCGGTGGGGGTAATGAGGCACAGGGGCACAGACGGCTACTTGATGCCCGGCGGCCGTGAAGCCATCGACCAGCTCTCGCCAGCGCCGCTGCGGAGCCCCGATTTCAGGCGTGTAGTAATGGGTGAGCAGCAGGATTCTCAATCGACGCTCACCTCGGCCCGTGGACTTGTAAGCGAGCGAGCCAATACGGGCAACTGAGAGTAGACACCCGCAACACACATGAGAACGAATGCACTGCTCCACTGCACGGCACGTGCGTCAGTCAGGAGAACTGGAACCGTGGCAAGACACGCGATTGCGTTTAGGCCGGCGTACGCCGCCGAGGTCTGCTCGTGGGTCAAACCGAATTGATGAGTGCGCTGATAGATATGCCGGCGATGAGCCTGGAAGATGTTCTCTCGCTCGTATAGCCGGATGAGCAGGGTCCACCCAACGTCGAAAACCAGAAGCACGAGCGGAGCACCGACGACAATCGGGTTCACTCCGCTGACGAGAAGGAACGCGGCGAAAGCAGCCACAGCCGAACCGACTCCGTAACTCCCGACGTCCCCGAGAAAGGCCTTGGCGTTTCCGATGTTATACGGCAAGAAGCCCAGACCCGCTGCCGCGAATACGGCTGCGAGAGCCGCCGCTACTGGTTCGTCCACATAGAGGAAGATAGTGCAGTACCAGATACCTACAACTGCCGCCCACGAACTGGTGAGCGCGTTGAGGCCGTCCATGAAGTTGACACCATTGACGATGAATACGATGGCGAGCGCGACCGCCGCGAGCCCGAACGCCCCGCTCTTGTCGAAAAGTGAGAGCAGCATGGAGAAAGCGCCGGCGATCAGCACCTGGAGCGCCAGGCGAAGACCCGACGACATTGAGCCCATATCGTCCATGAATCCCAGGATGCTGAAACACCATGTGAACGTCACGAATGTGCCGACGACGAGCACCGCTGACAGCGTCGTGAACACCCCTGTCGAGGTGCCGATCCATGCCGCAGCAGCACCGCCTGCAGTCACCCCGCACCCAACAGCGAATCCGCCGCCGCGGGCGACCGGAGAGAGATGGCTGGAACGAGCGGTCGGGATGTCGACAAGACCGTTGCGTCTGAGGACGGGAATGACGATCGCGGCTGCCAGCAACGTCACTGCCAGGGAGGTGACTGCGCCGGTTGCCAGAACGGCGATCACGGCGCCCCTCGTTCGGATGCGAGCGCCGGCCACCCATCGGCCGACGTCCCGACCAGTTCGCCGAGCATCCGACGAATCGACTGATCGTCGAAGTCAACGCTTCCCTGCACCATCTCGATGAGCCTTTTGACCCGGTTGAGATCGATGGAGTCGATCGGCACCTGCGTGATGAGCGGGTGGTTCGGCCGCTCGTCCTTCTCCGTTCGTGCGAGCCTGGCTTCCTCCAGCTTCTCCCCCGGCCGCAGGCCCGTGAAGACGATCTCGACATCAGGCTGTCCGCTGAGCGCGATCACCCGCCTTGCGAGATCCTCGATGGAGACGCGATCGCCCATGTCGAGCACGAGTGTCTCGCCGGGCCGCCCGATGGCTCCGGCCTGCAGAACGAGTTCGCAGGCTTCGGCAGCCGTCATGAAGTACCGAGTTGCACCGGGGGCTGTCACAGTCACAGGCCCCCCGGCCGACACCTGCGTCACAAAGGTGCCCAGCACTGAGCCGCGAGATCCGAGCACATTGCCGAAGCGCACCGACATATACCGGCGGCCGGATTCGCGGGCCACTGCTGCGACCGCTCGCTCGGTGAGGTACTTAGAGGCCCCCAGGGTCGAGATCGGATCGGCTGCTTTGTCAGTGGAGATGTGGACGAAGTTCTCGACGCCGAAGTCGCGCGCAGCCTCCAGCAGCTCCAGACTTGCCGCGACATTCGTCTTGACTGCTTCGGCCGGAAAGCGCTCGAGGAACGTCAGATGTTTGAGAGCCGCCGCGTGGAACACGATGTCCGGCCTGACATCTGAGATCAGCGATCTGATGAAGCCGCGCTCCCGCAGATCTCCCAAGATGAGGTTCTCACTCATCAGCGATGCGCTGCCGGTGAGGACGAGTTCTGTGGCGTGCAGCCCGGACTCGTCGCGATCGGTCATCACGAGTCGTCCGGGTTCGAAGCGCGAGAGCTGCGAGCACAGATACGATCCAATGGATCCGCCGGCTCCGGTGACGAGGACAGTGCGGCCGTTGATGTAGTCGCTGATCGCCTCAACGTCAGTCGTGATGGCATGACGGCCCACGAGGTCGTCAAGCTCGACTGCGCGGAAGCTACCCGGCCTCAGCGCCACAGCAGAAGAGCTCTTGACCTCTCTGCGGCGGATGTCGACGTCGTCGAATTCCGGTAGCACTCGGACGTCGATGCTCCGCTCACCGGCGAAGGCCAGAATCTCATCCAGCCGCTGGGGGTCCAAGGACGGAATCGCCAGCACGAGCGACCGGGCACCTGTGCGGTCGACGGCGTCACCGAGATCGTCGAGAGTGCCGAGCACCCGCACCCCGCCGACCCGAAGGTGACGTTTGTTCGGATCGTCGTCCACCAAGCCGACGGCGACATATTCCTCGCGCGGGTCATCGCGGATGATCCGCAGTGCAAGCTGACCGTGTGCGCCGGCTCCGATGATGAGCGCAAACCGCGCAGCATCAGACTGCGAGCGCCGCCGGTACCTCAGCCCTGAGCGCAACCAGTTGACGAAAGCGATCGTCAGCAAGGTCATGGCGGCAGCCGACACCGGCGAACTGAGCGGCACGAGCGGTCGATAGAGCTGGAATGCGCTGACCACGTAGATCAATCCACAGGCAACGGCGATGACCCCTGCTGTGGCGATGAGCTCATCGGCCGAGGCCTGAGCGTATCGGCCATGAAGACGCAGCCAGAACTCGCCGACGAAGATCGTCGCGAAACCCAACGCTGAGCTGACCAGGATCCCGGAGTAGTGCGGGTCGGCCACCGCCAGGTCGTAGCGCGCAAGCGACATGAACCAGAGAAAGAGGGCGAAGATGCCGGCGTCGATGCCAGCTCGCTGCACTGCCTTCCGAGCCCGGCGCCGAACGGGAAGCTCCTGCCTCGCTGACGATTCGCTTCCGTTGTGCATAATTGCGCGTCCGCCGGTGCAACACGATGACGGGTGCTACGGTCGGAAGCCGACTCCTCTCTCACTCTGCGAGAGCGCACCACCTCATCCTCAGCGCCGACACTGCACTGCGATGGGTTGATGCACGGTTTCTGTATAATGCCTGAGAACAGTGTACGACAGACTATATGAATTCGCTTTCGCTGTAGCGAGCAGCACTAGACGCGAGTTTCAGTCCGCGACGAGAGCTTGACCGTTCCAACGCCTGCCTGCCTTGATGCGGTCAGACACACTCAGCCTTGGAGACCGGTGACCACTTCCTCACAGCGACCGCACGGCGCGCTTGCACTCGCCCGCACAGCACTGTGGCACCTCCGCACGGGAGGCCCGGCTCAAGTCCAGACGTGGTGGCGGCGGCGCCGCGTGTCGGCACAGCCGTCTGCTCAATCTCCGTCCGGCTCCGCACTGACGCTCACCGAGCAGTTTCCAGCCGCGACGCTGCGTCCTCGCACGCCTGTATTCGACGCTGTGCGCGTCGGCACCATCCTCGATGAGTTCTCGCAGTTCGCTTTCGCAGCCGAATGGGATCTGGTGCCTCTCAAACGCCGGGGCTGGAGTGAGCAGCTCGACACCCTTGACTTCGTCTTCGTCGAATCGGCGTGGAACGGCAATGGCGGTCAATGGCAGTACCAACTGACCGGCGCGTCCGGCGTCAAGGACGACGTCAGACGGCTGCTCGCGGAGTGCCGGCAACGCGGAATTCCCACCGTGTTCTGGAATAAGGAGGATCCTCCCCACTACGCCGACTTCCTCGAGGCAGCCGGTCTCTTCGATGTCGTCTTCACCTCAGACGTTCGACTGCTCGAGCAGTACCGGACTGATCTTGGCCATGATCGCGTCGCCCCGCTGAGCTTCGCGGCACAGCCCGCGATCCACAACCCTGAGCGTCTGCCGGCGGGGCAACACAGCCGGGACGTGGCTTTCGCAGGGATGTACTTCGCTCACCGCCACCCAGAGCGGCGCGAGCAGATGGAATGGCTGCTCGGCGGGGCTGCGGATGTGAGCCCGAAGATGGACCGCGGACTGGAGATCTTCTCCCGGCAGCATGGCGGAGACGCACGCTACCAATTCCCTCCGCCGCTGGATCAGCATGTCCTCGGATCACTGCCGTATGAGAACATGCTGACCGCCTATAAGGCGTTCAAGACCTTCCTCAACGTCAACTCCGTTACCGACTCGCCGAGCATGTGCGCGCGCCGCATCTTCGAGATCTCCGCTAGCGGCACACCGGTCGTCTCAGCGCCCAGCGCCGGAACCGCCGCATTCTTCCCTGTCGACGAAGTCCTCCAGCCGCAAACCCGGGAAGAGGCGGGACTCGCCCTTCGAGCACTCGTGCGCAGCCCCGAGCTGCGCGACCGCACTGTGCACTTGGCTCAGCGCAGGATCTGGAAAGAGCACACGTACTCCCACCGAGCCATAACGATCATGGACAGCGTCGGAGTCGAATACTCAGACCCGATTGCCCGGTCTGCATCACTACTCGTTTCAACCAACCGGCCCGCACAACTCGATCATGTACTGGAAACGGCTGCTCGACAGAACCATGCTCAGCTCGAGCTCGTGTTGCTCGCGCACGGTTTCGAGCTTCAGGAGACTGAGGTTCGCGCGAAGGCCGCGCACCTCGGAATCGAGAACTTGATCCTGCTGAAGGCGACGACTGCGGAAACGCTAGGCGAATGCCTCAATCTCACGATCAGCGCATCCAGCGGGGACGTTCTTCTTAAGATGGATGACGACGACATCTATGGCGAGCACTACGTTTCGGACCAACTCGCAGCGCTCCGGTACTCCGCGGCGGATATGGTCGGAAAACAAGCCCACTACCTCTACCTCACCGGTTCCAAGCTCGTCATGCGCCGGTTCCCTGAACGCGAGCACAGATTCACGGACCTTGTCATGGGCCCGACGATGACCGCAGCTCGGCGGGTCTTCGAGGAGTTGCAGTTCGCCAAGCTGCCGCGGGGGGAAGACACCAACCTGCAGCAGCGTCTCGTGGCGGACGGTGGCACGATCTACTCTGCAGACCGCTTCAATTTCGTCCAGGTTCGCACCGACCACGCGCACACCTGGCAGGTCGATGACGCGCTGCTCCTCGCCAACAGTGACGTGCACGCCTTCGACTACGCTCCCGGCCATTACCTTTTCTGACCAGAAAACCTCTGAGGAGAATGATGAGTAAAGAAACAACGACTACGGCCCCGCATGTTGCCGTCATCGGCCTCGGCTACATCGGCTTGCCGACCGCTGCAGTCCTCGCAGCAGGTGGCGCAGACGTCACCGGTATGGACGTCAATCAGCGCACGGTTGACTTCGTCAATCGCGGTGAAGTGCCGTTCGTCGAACCGGATCTCGGAACGGTGCTCGCGGGTGCTGTGAGCCAGGGCCGGCTGCGCGCAACGTCAGAGGTTCCGGCGGCCGACGCCTACATCGTCGCTGTGCCGACTCCGTTCGCCGAGAACCACAACCCGGATCTGTCATACATCCGCACCGCAGCCAAATCGATCGCCCCGCAGCTGACCGGTGGCGAGCTCGTCATCCTCGAAAGCACCTCTCCCCCGGGCGCCACCGAGCACATGGCTGACGTCATCCTCGAAGCGCGCAGCGACCTGACACTGGAGCCCAACCGGCCGAACACGGTCTACTTCGCCCACTGCCCCGAACGCGTGCTGCCCGGCCGCATCATCGTCGAACTCAGCACCAACGACCGCATCATCGGTTCCCTCAACGGCGACGCCGGCGAACGCGCCCGCGATCTCTACCGTCTGTTCTGCGACGGCGAGTTCCACATCACCGACGCCCGCACCGCCGAGATGGCTAAACTCGTCGAGAACGCCTACCGCGACGTCAACATCGCCTTCGCCAATGAACTCTCCGTCGTCGCCTCAAAACTCAACGTCGACGTGTGGGAGCTCATCGACCTGGCAAACCACCATCCGCGCGTCAACATCCTGCAGCCTGGACCTGGTGTCGGCGGACACTGCATCGCCGTCGACCCGTGGTTCCTCGTGTCAGCGGCACCGGAGGAAACCCCTCTCATCCGCACCGCCCGCGAGGTCAACGACGACAAGCCTGAGTTCGTTCTGAATCAGGTGGTTCCCAAGGCCCAGCGATTCAAAGAACCCCGCGTGGCTGTCCTCGGGCTGGCATTCAAGCCCGACATCGACGACCTGCGCGAAAGCCCTGCCATGTACATCGCCCAGACGCTGGCCGACCGCCTGTCCGAAGGCACCATCCTCGCTGTCGAACCGAACATCGATGAGCTCCCCGCCTCGCTGGCTGAGAAGGGCAATGTCGAGCTCACCGATCTCGAAACGGCCGTCCAGACAGCCGACATCGTGTTGCTGCTGGTCGACCATTCGGAATTCAAAAACTACGACCAGCGCCGACTGCAGAGCACCATCGTCTACGACACCCGCGGAACTTGGCGCACGCTGCTCTGATCGATTCCTCGTCGTGACCGGTGGGCCCTCCGTGGGCCCGCCGGTCACGCCTGTCTGAATCCCACTCCCAGGCTGCGGTCCTACGGTGAACGCATGCCGTCTTCCCGCCGCCCGGACTTCACTCGCGTCGAAGCCGCCATCGATGCGTGGGCGCACCGGCGGCTGGCCACCGGGAAACTCGGTCGCGGCGGGCGTTTCGGCCACATCGTCACCGAGTTCACCGTCTTCGTCCTCAAACAGGCGTGGGCGTGCCTTTTCGGCGCAGCGATGCTGGCAGCGCTCGTCCTCACGCACTTCCTCGACCCGGCCGAAGCTGGGCTGTCCCGCAGCGATGGCCTCGTGATCATCGCCATCGGCATCCAAGTGGTCATGGTTCTCGGACGTCTGGAGACCGGTCGCGAGCTGTGGGTCATCATCCTCTTCCATCTTGTGGGCACCGGGATGGAGCTGTTCAAGACCTCCGTGGGGTCGTGGAGCTACGACAGTGCGGGCGTGCTGCGCATCGGTGCCGTCCCGCTCTACACCGGGTTCATGTACGCCGCCGTCGGCTCCTACCTCGTGCGCGTCTTCAAGCTCTTCCACCTGCGCTTCACCCACTACCCGCCGATCTGGCTGACTGCCCTCATCGCCGCAGCGATCTACGCGAACTTCTTCACCCACCACTACCTGCCTGACATCCGCTGGCTGCTCGTCGCCGCGGTTCTCATCGTGTGGGGCCGGTGCATGATGCACTTCCGCAACCACCGCGATCAGCCGTACCGCCGGATGCCGGTGCTCGTCTCGTTCATCGGGGTGGCCTTCTTCATCTGGATCGCCGAGAACATCGGCACCTACACCGGCTCGTGGGTCTATCCGCACCAGAACGACGGCTGGGAGCTCGTCTCGATCTCGAAGCTGGTCGCCTGGTTCCTGCTCATGATCATCTCCGTCGTCCTCGTCACCCTCGTCTATCGGCCCCAGCCACCCACCTCGAAGGCCGGCACCCGGACATGACAACGGCGGCCCCACCTCGGGGACGGCAAGATGCCGTCTGAGGTGGAGCCGCCGGTGGAGTGGTCAGGTCACTTCATGCGCTTGCCGGCCGAGCCGAGATGCTCGCAGGCTTCGACGATGCGGGCGGCCATGTTTGCTTCTGCGGCCTTGCCCCAGGAGCGCGGGTCGTAGATCTTCTTGTTGCCGACCTCGCCGTCGATCTTGAGGACGCCGTCGTAGTTCTTGAACATGTGGTCGGCGACCGGGCGGGAGAAGGCGTACTGGGTGTCGGTGTCGATGTTCATCTTCACGACTCCGTTGCGCACCGCCTCGGCGATGTCCTCAGCCGAGGACCCTGAGCCGCCGTGGAAGACGAGGTCGAAGGGCTTGTCCTTGCCGACCTCAGCACCGACGGCGTCCTGGATCTCCCCCAGCAGCTCCGGGCGCAGCTTGACGTTGCCCGGCTTGTAGACGCCGTGCACATTGCCGAAAGTCAGCGCCGTCAGGTAGCGGCCCTTCTCACCGGTGCCCAGCGCCCGTGCGGTGGCGAGGCCGTCTTCGACGGTGGTGTAGAGCTTGTCGTTGATCTCGTTCTCCACCCCGTCCTCTTCGCCGCCGACGATGCCGATCTCGACCTCGAGCAGCGTGTGGGCGTCCTGCGAGAGACGCAGCATCTCCTCGGCGATCTGCAGGTTCTCCTCCAGCGGCACGGCCGAACCGTCCCACATGTGGGAGCCGAACAGCGGCTGCTCACCGTTCTTGACGCGCTCGGTTGAGATCTCCAGCAGCGGCTTGACCCAGTGCTCAAGCGCGTCCTTGGGGGCGTGGTCGGTGTGCAGGACGATGTTGACGTCGTAGCTCTTGGCGACTTCCTGCGCGAAGACGGCGAAGGCGACCGCTCCGCGCACCCGGTCCTTGATGGTCGGGCCGGACATGTACTCGGCACCGCCGGTCGAGATCTGGATGATGCCGTCGGACTCTGCTTCGGCGAAGCCGCGGATGGCGGCGTTGATGGTCTGCGAGGATGTGCAGTTCACGGCGGGGTAGGCGAACTGCTGCGACTTGGCACGGTCGATGAGCTCGGAATAGACCTCGGTCGTTGCGATGGGCATGGGTTTCTCCTTCGACGAGCAGGGATGGACGCATGGTCGGTCGTACTTCTGATCTTGTCACCTCGGGGTCCGTATTGCCACATGTGCATCGGCTGCAGGCGCGCGGTTCCGGGCTACCCATCTAGCTCAAGACTGAAACCGACATGACTCTATTGTTGATAGCGCCGGTCTTCCGGTACCTCTTCTTCGTCAACTTGCGTAGCGAACAGATTAACCGGACCCTCGTACATTGGGACACGAACATCCCATTCACTTGAGACTCTCATGCGATGACGCAACAGAGTACGAACCATCTCCTCGAGGTCGTACCACGCCTCGAACATGTCAGCGGATGGAATCATACCGGTGTGAATCAATTCATTTCGAACTCTAACCACCTTCTTGACTCGATTACTCCCCCAATCTCTGGCGCTGGCTTTGTAAAGCGCAGCTCGGATATCTACGGGGTTAAGACGATTGCGGCCTCCAGAAAGCATATCTAACGTGGCCGACAGAATGACGTAACCTACTTCAGTGAGGCGATTCTCTACACCACGCGTATAAAATTTCAATGCAGAGCTAAGGATCGGGTCACCAGTGAACCCAGTAGCACTTGACTGGAGTTCTTCAAGCCCTATTCGACCGATCCCCGGCTGGAAGGTTCGAACTGCCGAGGTAACATCTAGAGCAATCGCGCCCTCGCCAGAGTCAACCACCATGAATTCCCCTATGCGCCGATCTAAAAACCGCTCGTCCAACACCGCACAAAGGGCGCCCAATGTTGACTCGCAGAGCTCTCTCGCCTCCCTCACTTGAATATCGGAGCGTTCGCGCTCTAAGTCGAATTCCGTACTAGCAATTGTGACAAACTGACCAGGGCGAGACCATAGTTTGCGCGTTGTTTCAGATTCGTAAAAGTCTGTTTCGCCGAAAATCACTACATCCGTGTACTGGTAATGGAACGGTTCATCGGACTGGCTAATTTGTACTTCGCCGATACTTACCCCATCACCCGTTAGCTGCGGGACCGGTGAGCCCGCAAAACCTAGCTGGTAATGCACACTGCGCCCTTCAAGTTCGGTTGGGAGCACTTCACCCGTGTCGGGTGAAAACATATCCGTTGGCACCCGCACGGTCCCGGGTTTTTGAGTTCCGTTAGGCATAACAGCGATTCCCCTAGCTTTCGTTCGCGACCGCTCCACATTCCTGTCAAGAACAGTGCGATGTAACAAAGTTCTACCGCCCACATGATCTCGCAATAGATGGATCCCGGCTAGAGTCGAACCATGACCTCTTCTCCCCCGCCGTCCGGCGGCCCGGCCCCGGAGCCGGCAACCGTTCCCGAGGCGTCTGCCCGCCCGGTCGCGCGCCCGACTCCGCGCGGGAGCTCGCGTACGGCGATCACCGCGTGGGCGCTGTGGGACTGGGGTTCGGCGGCGTTCAACGCCGTCATCATCACCTTCGTCTTCGCCCCGTATCTGACGAAGGCCGTCGCCTCGACCGAGGAGGCCGGCTCGACGGCGCTCGGCTGGTCGATGGCCGCCGCAGGCCTCATCATCGCCCTCGTTGCCCCAGCCGCCGGCACCCGGGCTGATGCCGGCGGGCGGCACAAGATGTGGCTGGGCGTCCACACGCTCATCGTCGTCGCCAGCATGGCCGGCATGTTCTGGGTCAAGGACACCCCCGACCACCTGGCGCTCGGGCTCATCCTGCTGGCTGCTGGCAGCATCTTCTTCGAGTTCGCTGAGGTCTCCTACAACGGGCTCATGATCCGCATTACGACACCGGCCAACATCGGCAAGGTCTCCGGGTTCGGCTGGGGCATGGGATACGTCGGCGGGCTCGTGCTGCTCGTCATCCTGCTGCTGACCGTCATCCAGCCCGAGGTCGGGATCTTCGGCGCCACCGACGCAGACGGCCTGCGCTACCGGATCGTCGCGGTGATCTCCGCAGTGTGGTTCCTGCTGTTTGCGCTCCCCGTCTTCCTCTTCGCACCCGGTGCCGCCGACACGGCAGCCGTGCGCGAACAGGGCAATCCGGTCGTCGCCTTCGCCCGTGACTACAAGGCACTGGTCATCCGGCTGGTGACGATGTGGCGCGATGAGCGGCGGACGCTGAAGTTCTTCATCGCCTCGGCCGTGTTCCGCGACGGGCTGGCGGCCATCTTCGCCTTCGCAGGCGTCCTGGCAGCTGGCTCCTACGGGTTCTCCCCCGCTGATGTCATCATCCTCGGCGTCGCAGCCAACATCGTCGCCGGCATCGGGTCGGTCCTCGCCGGGTTCCTCGATGACCGGTTCGGGCCCAAGAGCGTCATCATCGGCGGGCTCATCGTCCTCATCGTCGCCGGCACCCCGATCGTCTTCACCGACAGCGTCACAGTCTTCTGGGTCTGCGCAATGGTGCTGAGCTTCTGTGTGGGGCCGGTGCAGGCGGCCAGCCGCTCCTTCCTCGCCCGCATCACCCCGCCGGAGAAGGCCGGAGAGAACTTCGGCCTCTACGCCACCACCGGCCGCGCCGTCAGCTTCTTGGGCCCGGCGATGTTCGCCGTGTCGATCGCGACCTTCGGCTTCCAGCGCGCCGGGGTCATCGGCATCATCGCCGTGCTGGCACTCGGGCTCCTCCTCGTCATCCCCGTTCCCCAGGGCTCCGCCACGGCAGCGATCGCACGCCGGGACACCTGACCACCGCCTCGGGCGCGGCCACCAGCCGAGACCAGCCCTCCTGCCGCCGGCCGATCGAGTTGTGAGACCTCAACCACAGGCTTAGACTGAACGCACGCTCACTTATCGAACGATCGAGGTAGTTCTTATGGATCATCTGCTCAGCCCGGAAGAGCTCGATTTCGCCCATCAGATGCGCGAGTTCTTCCGCACCGAAATCCCCGAGGAAATCCGCTACCGCCAGGCCATCGGCCAGGAGCTTTCCAAAGAGGACATCGTCACCAGCCAGCGCATCCTCAACAAGCACGGCTACGCGGTTCCGAACTGGCCGGTCGAATGGGGCGGCCAGGACTGGACGCCCGTGCAGCGCCACATCTGGCTTGAGGAGATGCAGCTGGCCTCCGTGCCGACTCCGCTGCCGTTCAACACCGCGATGGTCGGCCCGGTGATCGCGACGTTCGGCTCCCAGGAGCTCAAGGAGCGCTTCCTGCCGGCCACGGCCAACATCGACATCTGGTGGTCGCAGGGCTTCTCCGAACCCAACGCCGGCTCCGACCTCGCCTCGGTCAAGACCTCAGCGGTGCGCAAGGGCGATGTCTACATCGTCAACGGCCAGAAGACCTGGACGACGCTCGGCCAGTACGGCGACTGGATCTTCAACCTCGTGCGCACCGACCCGGATGCCAAGAAGCAGGCCGGCATCTCCTTCCTGCTCATCGACATGAAGTCCCCCGGTGTCACCGTCCGTCCGATCGAGCTCATCGACGGCGGCCACGAGGTCAACGAAGTGTTCTTCGACAACGTCGAGGTCCCCGTCGAGAACCTCGTCGGCGAAGAGAACAAGGGCTGGACGTACGCGAAGTTCCTGCTTGGCAACGAGCGCACCGGCATCGCCCGGATCGGCGATTCGAAGGTCGCACTGGCCCGCGTCAAGGCCTACGCCGCGGCCACCAAGACCTCCCGCGGCACGCTGCTCGACGACCCGCTGTTCGCCGCCCGCCTGACGAAGGTCGAAGCCGAACTCACCGCGCTCGAGTTCACCCAGCTGCGGATCCTCTCGACCCAGGTCGCTGGCGATGACAAGCCGGATCCGCGCTCCTCGGTGCTCAAGCTGCGCGGCTCGATGATCCAGCAGGACATCTCCGAGCTCATGATGGACGTGCTCGGCCCGCAGGGCATCGACTTCGTCGATAGCCGCGAGGTGCCCACCGGCTTCACGACCCTGCCCCCGGGTGCTGTCGATGCCGGCCCGCACTACTACAACTACCGCAAGGTCACCATCTACGGCGGCTCCTCGGAAGTCCAGCGCTCGATCATCTCGAAGGCTCTGCTCGGACTCTGATCCGCAGGCTCGACTCTTTCACCACTAGGAGAACTCAATGGATCTCGAACTCACAGACGTCCAGCAGGAGCTTGCCTCGACCGTCGGCCGCCTGCTTTCCACCAAATACGACGCCGCCGCCCGCGACGAGGTGCTCGCCTCCGAAGCCGGCTACAGCGAGAGCATGTGGAACCAGTTCGCTGAGATCGGCCTGCTCGGCCTGCCGATCGACGAAGACTACGACGGCGCCGGCATGGGATTCGCCGAAGTCGCCGTCGTCATGGAGCAGTTTGGCCGCGCACTGACCTTGGAGCCGTACCTGGCGACCGTCGTGCTCGGTGCCGGGCTCATCACCGCCGTCGGCACCGATGAGCAGAAGTCGGAGCTGCTGCCCGGCGTGGCCGCCGGTGAGACGAAGCTGGCGTTCGCCGCCTACGAACCGGCCGGACGCTACGATCTTACGCACCCAGGCACCACCGCCTCGGTCTCGGAGTCCGGCGTGACCCTGACCGGCGAGAAGTCCGGTGTGCTCGGACTCGGGGCCGCTGACCGGCTCATCGTCTCAGCCGCCGTCGACGGCGGGGTTGGCCTGTTCCTCGTCGACCCGGCTGCCGAGGGTGTGACGATCGACGTGCGCACTCAGGCCGATGGCCACAAGGCCGGCTCAGTGCTCTTCGACAGCGCCCCGGCCACCCGCCTGGGCGAAGGCGATGCTTCAGAAGCAATCGCTGCCGTCATCGACACCGCCAACGCCGCCCTGTGCGCCGAGGCCGTCGGCGCGATGGAGGCCTCGCTGAAGATGACCGCGGAGTACCTGCACACCCGCGAGCAGTTCGGCTTCCCGATCGGCCGCAACCAGGTCCTGCAGCACCGGGCAGCCGACCTGTACGCCACGCTCGAGTACGCCAAGAGCATGGCCCTGTACGCCAAGCTCGCCGTCACCGAGAACAACCCGCAGACCCGTCACCGGGACGTCATCGCAGCCAAGCTCGTCATCGACGACGCCTGCCGGCACATCAGCCAGGAGGCGATCCAGATGCACGGCGGCATCGGCATGACGATGGAGTACCCGATCGGCCACTACGCCAAGCGGCTGACGGTCATTCCGCGCACCTTCGACGAAGCCGACGCACTGACCGCCGAGCTTGCCGAGATGGGCGGGCTCATCGAAGCCCGCGCAGCCGACCTGCAGGCCGGCTGAGACCGCGGGCGGCAGACCGAGACTCCCTGCCTGACCCGCGCACTCCCCTGAACCGACCCCGAGGTGGTGAGAACCGCCTCGGGGTCGGTTGCTGTGCGCAGACGATGGGCGCGGTGGCTGCCGGCGGTGAGTTCGGTTAGGTTGAGGAGTGCACTGCGCTGCCGCCAGTGATGACCCGCCGAAGGAACCGCGATGACCCTGCCCCGGATTTCTGCCACCCGCCACCTGGCAGTCGTCGTCCTGCTCGTCCTCACCGTCCTGCTCACCGGCTGCATGAAGATCAACGGCGACCTCGCCATCAGCAGGGACCTGAAGGTCTCCGGCACCGTCGACGCACTCATCGAGCGCACTGCCGTTGAAGACCTCAGCGCATTCGACTCCAGCACCTACGGCTCGGGCACCGGCGACGCTGACACCCTGATCGATGAGTCGATCGAAGAGGCACGGCAGACCCTGCCTGCAGGTGTCACGGTGGAGAAGATCGCCGATGAGCAGTACATCGGGGCGCGCTACACCTACGATGCGGTCGACCCCAGCCATACCGCGGTGGAGGACTTCGGCCTCAGCGAACTGCACCTGAGCGAGCAGGACAACGAAATCACGCTGAGCATGCCCAACTTCCTCCTCATCGATGACGCCGGCCCCAGTTATGGGTCCGCCGGCTGGAGCCATGCTCCCGGCCGGTTCATGTTCGATGAGGCGAAGATGACCTTCACGTTCCCCGGTCGTGTCGTCAGCGCACCCGGCGGTGAGGTCAAGGGGAAGACGGTGACGTTCGACCTGCGGCAGTTCAGCGGCGACACCATCACCGTGACCGCGAAGGCCTCGTCGTTTCCCTGGTGGATCCTCTACATTGTCGGAGGTGTGCTGCTGCTTGCTGTCATCGCTGGGATCAGCATCGCCGTCGTCGTGCGCAATAAGCGCCAGCGGCAGACGATGCCTCCAGGACCCGGTTATGGTGGTCCAGGTTATGGGGCTGCGCCTCCCGGAATACCGGCGCCAGGTGGGCTGGCGTACGGCGGGTCAGGCTATGGCTCTGCGGGACCAGCGCCGGGAGGTCCTGCATATCCGGGGCCGAGCGGTTCTGGCGGTCCGCCGCCGGTTGGACTCGGCCCGGTGCCACCGCAAGTTCAGCAGATGCCGCCGCACCCTCAGCCCGGACCCTATGGTCAGCCTGCTCCGCAGCAGCCCGGCCCACCGCATCCGCAGCCAGATCCCGGTCACCCGGTGCAGCAGGGTACGCCGCACCCGCGACCTGCCCATCCGGGACCGCAGCCGGCTCCCAGGGATGACCACCGCCGTTTCGCTCCACCCGAATCGCGCGAGCACATGGGTCCTCCGGGCGCAAGCTGATCCTTCTTCGCAAATGTAGCGCGTGTAGCACATGGTGCTATTACGCTACATTGCTACAATGTGGTGAAGGAGGGCTACCATGACCGTCGACAATTCAGACCAGCTCCACCTCAACGATGCCAACGGCCATCTCGAAGTCGTGGGAGCCAGCAAGGAAGAATTGGAACATGCCCTCGCCCTGATCCGGGCAGATCGGCACAGGAAGGTAGCGGCGCGTGCTGCCTTCGTCTCACACGTCCGACAGACGATGCTCGACGAGAGCGCGGCGCTCATCTCGCTTGTGTCGCAGAAGCAGATCCAGCGCAGCGCGGGACTCCGACAGCACCTCTTGGAAGAAGAGGGCTTCGAGACCTACGCGTCTCTCGCAACGACACGCAGCTCTCAGGAGAGCTCGGTGCGCACCTGGGTGTCGAGAATGCGGAAGCGCAACGAGCTGTTCACTGTCGAACTCAGTGGGGCCACCATGATTCCCAAGGTGCAGCTCACAAGCTCCGGTAACGCTGACCCTCGCGTCGTCGAACTGATACGCCCCCTCCTCAGGGCCGGCCTTGATGGCTGGTCTCTCTGGGCATGGTTAACACAGCCGAACGGGCTCCTCAGCGGAGAAGTCCCGGCCGAAGTAGTGAAGACCGACGCTGGGCGAGCGGCACGAGCCTCAGATCGCTACGCCGCCGAGATCCGGCGCGCGACGGAAAGCGCATGACCCGCATCTTCCCTCCCCAAGACCTACAATGTCCTGACCCGAAGAGATGCACGGTAGCCGCTGTTGAACTCAGTGGTCTAGCAGAAGCTGGCGACCTGCCTATCGTCACTATCCCGAAAACGCGGCACTGGTATTGGGTCTACGACACGCAGGACGGGTGCAGCCACCCAAACCCTGGTTTCGGAGACACGAGGTTCGCACCATTCGATGCACTCGACACACAGGAGCGTGTTCCGACGCTCTACCTCGCTGAATCACTTTCTGCAGCACTACTCGAAACCAGCTTCCATGACGTTCATACGCAGACACCGCGAGTCGTGTCGGAACTATCGCTGCACGGCAAACTGCACGCTCGGCTCATTCCGCCCTGTGATATGGAGCTGATCGACCTTCGGGACCCACAGCTGAATCGGCTCGGCCTCACCCGACCCCAGCTTGCGAGCAGCTCGCCCGAGCACTACCCGTGCACCCGCAGAGTCGCTCGAGCAGTTCACGCAGGACCGCAGCACCCTGCTGGAATCATCTGGCATTCCCGTCAGGCAGAACTCAGCAATGCGGGTCCTGCTGAGGTGGCCGTTGTCTTCGCCGACCGCGTTTCACATGTGCGTGGTGCGTGGAAACTCGGTCCCTACCGTGACGCCTGTGGTTCGCTTCTCGAAGGAACGGGCCGTCTCATCCTCGATGACGTCGCCGAGTCCCTCAACATCACCGTCTCGCAGATCGATTTCTAACTGTCTGCCGACGGCGCGTTGACAACATCACCAGTACCGACTTCCACGCAGACAAGAGGGGCCCAGACTGACGTCTGGACCCCTCAATGCTCAGCGCATGTCATGCGCGCTCAGCTCTCACTGTCGTGGTGGCTGCGGACCTGAACCATATCCGGGATTGCCGTATCCCGGCTGCCCCGGCTCCTGCTGGGGCGGCTGTCCGTACTGCTGACCGGGCCGCCCCTGTCCCCACTGCGGTTGCGAACCGCCCTGCTGCCCGTAGGACCCTGGTGCCGAACCAGGTGCCTGCGGTGGCTGCACGCGGCCGGGTCCACCGGGCTGCCCCTGCTGAGGCGGCTGACCATACGGGCCAGGCTGGCTCTGTGGCCCAGGCTGTCCGTACTGGCCGGGAGCCGAAGCGCCGGCACCGGGCTGCCCCTGCTGAGGCGGCTGACCGTAGGAACCGGGCTGTCCCGGCTGGGGCGGTTGGCCGTACTGGCCGGGGCCCGATCCGGTGCCTGCCGGAGCTCCGGGCTGACCATACTGGCCAGGCTGGCCGTACTGACCCGGCTGTCCGTACTGGCTCTGATGACCGTACTGACCGGGCACGCCGTAGGAGGCGGCAGCGGCGGGACCGCCCTGGTACTGCTGTTTCTTCTTCTTCCGCGAGAGCAGGACGGCGAGCAGAATGCCGCCGCCGATGAGCAGCAGCAGAAGAATGCCGCCGATGACGAAGAGGATCCACCACGGGAAGGACGAGCTCTTCGCCTTGACGGTGATGGTGTCGCCGTCGAAGCTCTTCAGGTCGTAGGTGACGACATTGTCCTCGACCTGACCACCGGGGGCGTCGATGATCTTGCCGGGGAACGTCAGTTTGACGGTCGCCTCAGTGAACAGACTGGCGGGATCGCCACCAGCGGTCTCGTATTCGCCGACACCGGACCCCAGATCGGAGGAGCGGATGAAGTTCGGCATCGAGAACGAGATCTCGCCGTTCTCCTTGCTGATCGACAGGCCCTCAAGACCGGTCTCGGAACCGTCGGTCAGCGCATTCGGGTCGACCTTGTCGAGAATGAGCTTCATGCCGAGATCGGTGTCCGTAGAGATCTTCTCCACCGCCACCCCTTCAGGTGCCTCAGCCTGTGCTTCCCGGATGGACTCGTCGACATCGCCTTCGTAGTCAGTCGGCGTTCCGTAGCCGCCGTATTGGGAGGACTGGTCTTCGAGCATCTGCCGGTCGAATGTGTACTGCACGGTGCCGCTGAGCTTGAGGTCCTTGTCGATCTCCATGTCGAAGCTGACGGCCATGCATCCGGTGAGGACGAACCCCAGCAGAAGCATCAGGCCCACAGCCAGCGGCTTCGTCACACGGTCTGTCAGCGTCTTCATGGGGCACCTCTCACGCATCGTCACCGCCACAGCTTCGCAGCGCTGGTCTCAACCTATCAGGACACATGCGGGCTCGCCATGCATCGCTGTTCCAGTTTCGACACTCGGCATCGTTGCCGGCGACCTCAGCCGGTGAGCTTCCCGTTGCGGGCGATGAGCCGGCCTGCCTTGAACACGAACCGCTCATCCGGGCAGTCCATGATCGCAGCGGTCACGGTGTCGGCCTTGGCCAGCAGCAGGTCGGCTGGGGCACCGACGGCCAATCCCGCCTCGGCGTCGGAGGTCACGTCACCGGCAGGGGCGTGCGGGACGCCGTCGAGGATGTGGCGGCCGCCGCGGGAGGCGACGTCGAGGCAGTGCTCGATGTCGGCATCGGCGCGGAAGCCGTTGGTGAAGGCCAGCTGCCACACCCGGCGCAGCACATCACCGTCACCGTAGGGGCTCCAATAGTCGCGCTGGCCGTCCTCACCGAGGCCCACCCGTACGCCGGTCTCCGCCAGCAGCTTCAAGGGCAGCACGGTTCCGGCCGGGGCGACGGTGGTGACGGCGATCTGGCTGGCCGCCAGCATCTCAGCCAGCCGGCGCTGTTCGCGTTCGGGGACGCTGCCGAGCACGAAGCAGTGCGAGACCGTCACCTTTCCCTGCATGCCGGCGGCGTCGGTGCGGGCGATGATCTCCTCGAGGGTGAACACGCCGACGGTGCCGCGTTCGTGGAGATGGATGTCGATGCCGATGCCGTACTTCTCGGCCCAGCCGAAGACCATGTCGAGGTGCGTCTTCGGGTCCCGGTCATACGTCGTCGGGTCGAGCCCGCCGATGAGGTCAGCTCCGGCGGCCAGCCCCTGTTCGACGTAGCGCGGGGCGTCGGCATCGCGCAGCAGCCCGGCCTGCGGGAAGGCGACGATCTCCATGTCGACGATCCCGGCCAGGGTCTCCTTGGCGGCGTGGAGGGCTTCGAAGCGCTCGAGCTGGCAGTCGGAGTCGATCTGGGCGTGCGTGCGGATGCGGGTGGCGCCGGAGGCGACGATCCGGCTGGCGGCGTAAACGGCCTGGTCGTAGGCGCTGCGCTCACCGTGGCGCCAGTTGGCGCGGTCGTTCATGATGAGCTCGTGCAGGCTGGATCCGGCGGTGTGCGGCCTAAACGTCTGGCCCAGCCGGTTCGAGTCGAGGTGGGCGTGGACATCCCCCAGGCTCGGCATGACGACGTAACCGGTCGCGTCGATGACGTCCGTGCCGGAGGCGGGGGCCGCCTCGGCGGCGGGAGCGATGGCTGCGATGGTGCCGTCATCGAGGGTGATGTCGACGGGGTCTGCGTCAGGGGCGCGGTTGAACAGGCGGGCGCCGGTGAGGATGGTAGGCATGATCTGAGTCTATGCCCGCTGGCGCATGGCTGGAGGTGTGCGGCAGGTGGGGCTCACCGGACCGACTGGCCGAAGGCGTGCCGGCGGATCCAGGCATGCATGGCGATCGCCGCCGCGGCAGCGGCGTTCATCGACCGGGTCGAACCGTACTGCTCGATCGACAGCACCGCCTCACAGGCGGCGTGGGCGGCGTCGGTGAGGCCGGGGCCCTCCTGGCCGAAGAGGAACACGCACTTCTCCGGCAGCTCGTAGGTCTCCAGGGGCACGGAGTCGGGGAAGTTGTCGACGCCGATGAGCGGGAGGCTCCGCTCGGCACACCAGGCGGCCAGCGCCTCGGCGTCGGGGTGGTGGTGCAGGTGCTGGTAGCGGTCGGTGACCATCGCCCCGCGGCGGTTCCAGCGGCGCCGGCCGACGATGTGGACGGCGGCGGCGTTGAAGGCGTTGGCGGTGCGCACGACCGAGCCGATATTCAGGTCGTGCTGCCAGTTCTCGACGGCGACGTGGAAGCCGTGGCGGGTGCGGTCGAGGTCGGCGACGATCGCCTTGAGCTTCCAATACCGGTACTTGTCGACGACGTTGCGGCGGTCGCCTTCGGCGAGCAGTTCCGGGTCGTAGTGCTCGCCGGTTGGCCACTCACCGGCCCAGGGGCCGACGCCGACGGTGGTGTCGGCATCGACCCCTGGTGCAGGTGCTGGGTGCTCAGCACCCGGTGGCTGGGTCACGGCTTCTTCTTGGAGCCGGACTTCTTGGCGGCAGGCTTCTTCGCCGCAGGCTTCGCCTTCGTGGCGGTCTTCGCAGCCGTCGACCCGCTGGAGGACTCGTCAGCGTCGTCGACGTCGTCAGTCTCGTCCGCCTCGGCGTCGGCATCGTCTGCATCTGCGGAGTCGTCGGCGGCAGCTGACTTCTTCTCCGCCTCGGCACCGGCGCCCTTCTTGCGCGGCTTGACGGTGCGTCCGCCGTGGCCGGCCCCACGCAGCAGGTTCTTCTCATAGGCGCCTGAAGAGAGGCCGAAGGCCATGAGCGCAAGGACGAGCGCGATGCCGGCGGCCAGCAGGCCCTCCCACCACTCGGCCTGACCGGCGAAGTAGCGCATCGGCATGGCGACCGGGGCAGTGAACGGGACGTAGGACATGATGCGCAGGATGTCGGCCTTGAGCGCGAACACCATCGGCACGAAAGCTCCGGCGGCGGCGAGCAGCACGATGATGCCGCAGCCGATCTGGCGGGCGCGGCGCCCGGCCGGGGTGGCTGCCCACAGGAACAGCGACATGTACAGCAGCACAACGATGAGGAAGACCGCGGAGAACCAGCCGATGCCCGGCAGCGCGGCCATCGCCAGGGAGTTGAACGAGGCGATCGACAGGCCGAGCATGAGCACGCCGACGGTGATGACGAGGTAGACGAGTGCGAGCACCGTCAGCCCGTAGACCCGGCCCCAGGCAGCGGCCCTGGGCGGGATGGTGGCAGCGATGACCTCGGCGAGGCGGTTGCGCTTCTCGACCCGGGCGTTGGCGTACAGGGCAGCACCGAGGGTGAGCACGGAGGCGAGCAGCAGCAGGGCCATGCCCCAGACGAACACCGAGCTGGCCGTGGCCGGCACGGGTGGTTCCTCCAGGTAGGTCACCGGCATCTCCGGCTGCAGCTTGTTCATGATCTCCGTCGGCTTGGAGTTCAGCGCGACGAGCTGCTGCTGGCCCATTCCGGAGGGGTCGACGAGGAGGGCGGCATCGGCTTCGCCGTTGCGCACGAGCTCCTGGGCCTCTTCAACGGAGTCGACGTCCTTGATTTTCAAGCCCAGCTGCTGTTCAGCGGCTGCGGCCTGTTCGCCGAGGCCGACGGTGGCCAGGGTGGAGTCGCCGGTGGAGCCTTCCGGGCTCGCGTTCTGCGCGCCGATGATGATCGCGGCGATGACGGCCAGGCCGAGGATCAGGCTGGTGACGTAGAACAGCGGCGAGCGGGACACGGAGACGGTCTCGCGGTTGGACACGAGCCAGGCGGCCTGCCGGCCGGTGAGGTCGCGGAACTCAGACACGAGCCCGGTCTTGGGTTCGCTGCCGGGATCCGGGCGGTCTTCGCGCAGCTCATAGGGCACATCGGCATCGGTGAGCAGATCGTCATCGGCATCGATCGTCTCGACCGGGATCTCGTCCTCGGAATCGACGTCTGTCTCAGCGTCAGCCTCAGCGTCTGCGTCTGCGCCCTCGGCGAGGGCATCGGCTTCGCCGGGTTCGGTGTCCTCATCGAGGATGACGAGGTCGTCATCGGCGCCGGGGGCCGTCGGGTCGGCCGGGTCGACCGGGGCGCTGGCCTCAGCTGGGTCAGTGGGGTCGACCGGGTCGGTGAGGTCCTTCTTGTTCTTGTCGTTCACTCAGATCCTCTCCTTCAGCAGCTCGGCCAGGCTCGCCTTGTGCGCACCATATTCTGTCACGCCGGTCGTCGCAGCCACGGCTGCGAAGGCCGCCTGCGGATCGGATGCGGAGAAGACCACCAGCTCGCGGTCAGCTGCGCCGGTCTCCTCATCGTCGGCGACTTCGATGCCGGGGTGGGCAGCGAGGCTGGTGCGTCCCGCCTCGGCGGCGGCCGCGGTCTCGTAGCGGGCGGCGTACTGGTTCGCGTCCCGGCGCAGCGTGGCCAGCGCGCCCTTGCCGACGACTGTGCCGTGGTCGAGGGCGATGATGTCATCGGCGACCGATTCGGTCAGCTCATAGGAATCGGAGGTGAAGATGACCGGGACTCCGGAGTCGGCGTGGTCGCGCAGCAGGCTGAAGACCTTCTGGGTGCTGGCGGCGTCTAGGCCGTCGAACGGGTCATCGAGCACGACGACGTCCGGGTCGGCGGCGAGCACGGCGGCGATCTCAGCGCGGGCGACCTCGGTGCCGGACAGGTGCGACAGCGGCGCGTAGGCGCGGTCGGATAGGTCGAGGCGAGAGAGCAGGGTGACGGCGTTGCGCTCGGCTGCGCCCATCGTCATGCCGTGCAGGCGGGCGAGGTAGACGATCTGTTCGAGGACCTTCATCCCCGGGTAGCCGCCGCGTTCGGCGGGCAGGTAGCCGAAGTTCTGCCGGTCGCCGAAGCCCAGTTCGTGGCCTTCGAGTTCGACGGTGCCCTCATCGGGGGTGATGAGGCCCATGATGACGCGGACGAGTTCGGTCTTGCCGGAGCCGCGCTGGCCGACGATGCCGGTCAGGCGGCGGGGGCGGGCGGTCAGCGATACGTCCTTCAGCCACGTCTTGCGGCCGGACTTGAGCGTGATGCCGGTGAGTTCGAGCACGGGTGGTCCTTCGATTGACGGGGGTGCGCGCCGCGTGCGGCGCCGGGTCTAGTGTTGCGTGCGGTGTCAGCTGCCGTCCAATCCCAGCGGTGGCGGCACCGGGCCCGAGGTGCCGGTCCGGTTGGGATCGTGACGCTCAGTCGAGACCGAGGTCGCTGGTGCTCAGCGCGATGAGGTACGGCAGGCCTGCGGCCTCGACGCGCTCCTTGGCACCGGTGTTGCGGTCCATCACGACGGCGACGGCGATGACCTCAGCACCGGCTTCGCGGAGTGCTTCGACGGCGGTGAGCACGGAGCCGCCGGTCGTCGAGGTGTCCTCGACGGCGATGACCTTGCGGCCGGCCACATCGGGGCCTTCGACGCGGCGGCCCATGCCGTGTTCCTTGGCGGCCTTGCGCACGACGAAGGTGTCCTTGGGGGTGCCGCGGACGACGGAGCGGTGCATGATCGCGGTGCCGACCGGGTCGGCGCCCATCGTCAGGCCGCCGATCGCCTCGACCTCGTCGAGGTAGCCGGTGGATTCCAGCAGGTCGAGCATGACGTCGCCGATGAGCGGGGCGCTGCGGTGGTCGAGGGTGACCCGGCGCAGGTCGAGGTAGTAGTCGGCCTCCTTGCCGGAGGACAGCGTGACCTTTCCGCGCACGACGGCGAGTTCGTCGATGAGCTGCAGCAGCTGGGATTTCGCAGTTTCTGACATGCGCTCAGTCTACGTGGACGAAGCCGAGTGCCAGCTGAAGAGGTCCTGCCTGGAGAAACACAAAGACCCCGGGGCGCGTCACGCGTCTTCCCGGGGCCTTTGCAGCACTCCCCTCGAGTACCCGGACGCATCCCCATACGTCCGTCATTCGCCCGATCCCCACCGGGTCGAATTATCACCATTTAACCATGGATTAGTTGATTTGTGAACTTGTCCTGCGAAGAAAATCTCACCGGACACACGCGCCACCCGAGTCCGGAAATCGGCCTCTTACCTGCGTTTATATTGCATGCTTGGCTTTGCATATGCGAAGCGGCTGATAGGCGGAAGGGGTTGCTCGTGGCGAGGCGTGCCGCTCGCTGTGCCCGGCTGCCGATTCCCCAAAGGCACCTTGTCTTCACTGCGCGGGCGGCCTCGGGAGTTCAGCGGCGTGGCTGCCGGGTGAAGCGGAAGCCGTTGCTGGCGAACCGGATGAGGGGTCTGGGCAGCACCTGGGCTGCGGCGTAGGCGAGCTTGTACTGCAGGCCGGGCACGGAGACGACCCTGCCTGCGCGGGCATCGCGCAGCCCCTGCCGGGCGACGGTCGAGGCGTCGACCCAGGCTGCGGCCGGCAGATGCGACATGTCGACGTCCATGCGGTCGTGGAACTCGGTGCGCACGAACCCGGGCAGCACCGCGGTGGCGGTCACGCCGGTGCCGGCGAGTGCGGCGGCGAGGCTTTCGGTGAAGATGAGCACATGCGACTTCGCTCCGGCGTAGGTGCCCATCGTCGTGACCGCGGCCATCGAGGCGATGTTGACGATGCCACCGCGGCCGCGGGCGCGCATCGCATGGGCGGCATGCCAGGAGATGTCCTCAACGGCGCGGATGAGCACGGTGTCGAGCTTCGCGAGCTCCGCCGGGTCGGTTCTCAGCAGCGAAGAGCGCAGTCCGTAGCCGGCGCTGTTGACGACGACGTCGACGCGGCGGGAGTCGATGAGGTCGGTGACCTGCCGGATCCCGCCGATCGTCCCGTCGCCCTCAGTCCGGCTGAGATCGCAGCTGAGCACCTCGCAGACGATCCGGTAGCGGTGCATGAGCCTGACGGCTGTGGCGTCGAGGCGCTCGAGGTCGCGGGCGACGAGGATGAGCCGGTAGCCGTCGGCGGCGAGCTCATGGGCGATCGCCAGCCCGATGCCGCTGGTGGCACCCGTGATGAGGGCGACCGGCGCCTCGGGCGCGGGGGCAGCGGGCACGGAACTCAGGCTGGGTGTCGATGCCATGGCCACAGCATAAGCGCACATGGCTGATCCCGCCCTGTCATCTGCAGGGCGGGATCAGACGGCTGCCGCTCAGGCGCGCTGCTCGGCCTTCTTGGCCCGGCGGGCGCGGTGCAGGATCGGCTCGGTGTAGCCGCTGGGCTGGCTGGCGCCGTCGACGATGAGCGAGCGGGCGGCTTCGAAGGCGATGCCGCTGCCCTTGCCGTCGGTGACGAGCGGCTCGTAGTTCGGATCCCCGGCGTTCTGCTCATCGACCACAGCCGCCAGGCGGTGAAGGCTCTCGTCAACCTGGTCGAGGCTGATGATGTCATGGGCGAGCCAGTTGGCCAGCAGCTGGCTGGAGATGCGCAGGGTGGCGCGGTCCTCCATGAGGGCGACGTCGTGGATGTCGGGCACCTTCGAGCAGCCGACACCCTGGTCGACCCAGCGGACCACGTAGCCGAGGATCGACTGGACGTTCTCATCGACCTCGGTCTGGCGCTCCTCGTCGCTCAGCGAGGCCGGGTCGCCCAGCGGCAGTACGAGCAGCGGGTCGAGCGGGGCAGGTTCACGGGTGGCGATCTCGCCCTGGATCTCGAAGGCGTCTGCCTGGTGGTAGTGCAGCGCGTGCAGGGTGGCGGCGGTCGGCGAGGGCACCCAGGCGGCGGTCGCGCCGGCCTTCACGTGGCCGATCTTCTGCTTAAGCATGTCGTGCATGAGGTCGGGCATCGCCCACATGCCCTTGCCGATCTGGGCGTGGCCGCGGAAGCCGGCAGCCAGGCCGATGTCGACGTTGGCGTCCTCGTAGGCCTTGAGGAAGCTCTGGGACTTCATCTCGGCCTTGCGCACGACCGGCCCGGCCTGCTTCGAGGTGTGGATCTCATCGCCGGTGCGGTCGAGGAAGCCGGTGTTGATGAACACGACGCGGTCGGCGGCCTGGGCGATCGCGGCGGCGAGGTTGGCGCTGGTGCGGCGCTCCTCGTCCATGATGCCGATCTTGAGCGTGCGCGCAGGCAGGTCAAGGAGCTGCTCGACGCGGGCGAAGATCTCGACAGCGAAGGCGACCTCGTCGGGTCCGTGCATCTTCGGCTTGACGATGTACATCGAGCCGGCACGGGAGTTGCCGGTGCCCTCGCGGAGGGCGGGTGCGGCGGCGAGCGCGGTCATGATGGCGTCGAGGATGCCCTCGGGGACCTCCTTGCCGTCGGCGCCGAGGACGGCGTCGGTGGTCATGAGGTGGCCGACGTTGCGCACGAACAGCAGGGAGCGGCCGGGCAGGGAGATCTCGTCGCTGCCATTGGGGGCGACATAGGTGCGGTCGGGGTTGAGCGAGCGGGTGAAGGTGCGGCCGTTCTTCGTCACCTCCTCGGACAGGGTGCCGGTGGCCAGGCCGCGCCAGTTGCGGTAGCAGTGCGTCTTGTCCTCGGCATCGACGGCGGCCACGGAGTCTTCGAGGTCGATGATGGTGGTGACGGCGGATTCGACGACGATGTCTTCGATGCCGGCGGCATCGGTCGTGCCGATCGTGCCGGTGGGGTCGAAGACGATGTCGATGTGCAGGCCGTTGTGGCGCAGCAGCACATGCGTCGGCGAGTCCGGGTCACCGGAGAACCCGGCGAACACCTCGGGAGCGGCAAGCGCGGCCTCGGTGCCGCCGCTGAGCGTGACGTGCAGCTGGCCGCCCTCGACCCGGTAGCCGGTGGCATCGGCGTGTGAGCCCTCGGTCAGCGGGGCGGCGGTATCGAGCAGTTCGCGGCCCTTGGCGATGACGGCGGCGCCGCGGGTCGGGTTGTAGCCGCTGCCCGGTGCCAGCTCGCCGCTCTGGTCGATGGCGTCGGTGCCGTAGTAGGCGTCGTAGAGCGAACCCCAGCGGGCGTTCGCGGCGTTGATGGCGAAGCGGGCGTTGGAGACCGGCACGACGAGCTGCGGGCCGGCCTGGTCGGTGATCTCCGGGTCGACGTTCTCGGTGGTGACCGTCACCTCTGCCGGGGCGGGGACGAGGTAGCCGATCTCTTCGAGGAACGCCCGGTACTCCTTAGGATCCGGGGTGCCGGGGTTCGTGCGGTGGTAGTCATCGATCCTGCGCTGCAGCTGTTCGCGGATCTCAAGCAGCTCGCGGTTGCGCGGGGTGAGGTCGGCCAGCAGCTCAGCGACTCCGCTCCAGAACGCGTCGGCGGCGAGTCCGGCTGCCGGCAGCGCCTCGCGTTCGGTGAAGTCAGCCAGCTCAGCGGCGACCTGCAGGCCAGCGCGGGTCACTGTGTTCGATGCGGTCGTCTGATCGTTGTCAGTCATCGTCATTCCTCCATGCCGGGGATGCAGGGGGATGCTGCGAGCGGGCATACCTGCACTATAGATTCCATTACGTGGAATAGTGTATCTATATTGCGGATTTTTGTGAAGCAGCTCTCAGCAGCCCGGCTCCTCGGGCACGAGGATCGATCCGGGGTTGAGGATTCCATCGGGGTCGAGTGCCTTCTTGATGCGGTGGTTGAGCTCGAGGACGTCGGCACCGAGGCAGTCGGCCAGCCACGGGCGCTTGAGCCGGCCGACGCCGTGCTCACCGGTGATGGTGCCGCCGAGGCTGATGGCCAGGTCCATGACCTCGCCGTAGGCGATGTGGGCGCGTTCGTGCTGCGCGGGGTCGGAGCGTTCGAGCACGATGAGCGGGTGGGTGTTGCCGTCGCCGGCGTGGGCCATCGTGGCGATCGTGACGTCATTCTTCTCCGCGATCTCGGCGATGCCCAGGACGAGGTCGCCGAGGCGCGGCAGCGGGACCCCGACGTCTTCGAGCAGCACGGCACCGAGGCGTTCGATGGCGGGGATCGCCATCCGGCGGGCGACGACGAAGGCCTCACCGTCGGCTGGGTCGTCGGTGGCGAAGCATTCGGTGGCCCCGGTTGCGTTGCAGATCTTCTCGATGCGCCGGATCTCGTCGAGGGCTGCGCCGCTGGGCTCATCGGATTGGGCGATGAGCATTGCTGCGGCATCGCGGTCAAGGCCCATCTTGGTGGCGTCTTCGACGGCGTTGATGGTGGTCTGGTCCATGAATTCGAGCATCGACGGGCGCATCTGCCGGGTGATGCCCAGCACCGCATCGGTCGCCGCGTCGAGTGTTGGGAAGGTGGCGACGAGGGTCGTCGGCTGCTTCTGGGCGGGGATGAGGCGCAGCTGGACTTCGGTGAAGATGCCGAGCGCGCCCTCGCTGCCGACGAACAGCTTCGTCAGCGACAGTCCGGCGACGTCCTTGATGCGCGGGCCGCCGAGGGTGACGGCTCGGCCGTCGGCGAGGACGACCGTGACACCGAGGACGTAGTCGGTTGTGACGCCGTACTTCACGCAGCACAGGCCGCCGGCGTTGGTGGCGACGTTGCCTCCGATCGAGCAGATCTCGAAGGATGACGGGTCCGGCGGGTACCACAGTCCGTGTTCGGCTGCGGCGGCTTTGACCTCGGCGTTGAGTGCCCCGGGCCCGGCGGTGACGGTGCGGGTGACGGGGTCGACCTCGATCTTGTTCATCCGGTCGAGGGAGACGACGATGCCCCGCTCGACTGCGGTGCTGCCTCCGGAGAGCCCTGTTCCGGCTCCGCGGGGGACGATCGCGGTGCGGTGTTTCGCCGCGATCGTGACGACCTGCTGGACCTGCTCCGTCGTTGTCGGGCGGACAACGACGAGCGGCATGCCAGCAGCGGGGTCGTTGGCGCGATCCCACCGGTAGGCCTCCATGCTGACCGGGTCGGTGACGAGGATGTCGTCCGGCAGGGCGGCGATGACGTCGTCGAGTGCGTGAGCGTCATTGCGTTCCATCTGCAGACTTTCCTCCCGGCCGGTGTGACGCACGTTACCATTTCGCCGCCCGGACTGATCGACCGGGTCGGCATTTCAGGACGGCACCTGTTTCAGGACGGCACCTGTTCGCGCTGCGGGCGCTCACCTCGGGCCGCTTACGAGGCGTGGGTCCAGGGAGGC
>NZ_DLOD01000008.1:219822-222390 GCF_002479565.1 Brevibacterium sp. UBA7493
AGGCGTGGGTCCAGGGAGGCGGCAGCGGCTGGGCCCTCGGTTAGAGTGGGGGCGTGCGAATCGCTACATGGAACGTGAACTCTGTCAGGGCCCGCGCCGAACGCATCGGTGCATGGCTGGAGCGCTCGGATGCCGATGTGCTCGCCATCCAGGAACTCAAGTGCAAGGACGCGCAGATGCCCGTCGCGATCTTCGAGGAGCGCGGGTACGAAGTCGCCTATCACGGGCTGAACCAGTGGAACGGGGTGGCGATCGCCTCCCGGGTGGGGCTTGCCGATGTGCAGCTCGGCTTCGAGAACGTGCCCGGCTTCGGCGATGACGACGCCGTGGAGGCCCGCGCCATCAACGCCGACTGCGGCGGGGTGCGCGTGCATTCGCTGTATGTGCCCAACGGCCGCGAGCTCGATCATCCGCACTATGACTACAAGCTGCGGTGGCTGTCGGCGCTGCGCGATGACGTCTCCGCGCAGCTAGCCGGAGGCCCTAAGGCCAAGCTCGTACTCTGCGGCGACTTCAATGTCGCCCCGCACGATGAGGATGTGTGGGACATGGAGGCCTTTGCCGGCTGCACGCACGTCTCCCAGCCTGAGCGCGACGCCTTTCAGGCACTCCTCGACGCCGGCCTGACCGATGTCGCCCGCCCGTTCACTCCCGGCCCCGGTGTGTACACGTACTGGGACTACCAGAAGCTGCGCTTCCCCAAGAAGGAGGGCATGCGCATCGACTTCCAGCTCGCCTCCGCGACCCTCGCCGAGGCGGCGAGCGGTGCGTTCATCGACCGCGAGGAGCGCAAGGGCAAGGGTGCATCCGACCACGCGCCGGTGGTCGTCGACTACGCGCTCTGAGCTGACCCTCAGCCGGCCTCGCTAGCCTGACGGGCAACCGCGCACCGGCCGCCGCGGTCTTTCTGGCTCCACCTTGTAGAACAGAAGCTTTCGGCACACCCCTCACACCGGGATTGCCCCCGTCATACGAGCGCTTCGCCTACCAAACTTGAGCTGTCGCACACTGATGATCGACGTCGCGACAACACAGCATCTCTCGGCGAAAAAGGAGGCATGTCATCGCCCGCTCGCAATCGTCCACGTAGAACCTTCCAACCCATTCACCCTTCCGCTAATATAAATATTAGATATTTCCCTCGGAAGGAAGTCCATGCCTGAGAGACCTGGATTCGAAGAAAAGGAATTTGAAACACTCGCCAACTCGAGCTTCATTCTCCAATCGTCCATCAAGCCTGGCGCAGTTGTTATGTTCAGCCCGGGCCGAGCCCTTGAAAAAGACCTTGGCTTCGACTTTTCGGTCCAACTTGACCCGACGTCCACGACCTACCGATTACTGTTCGGTTCGTTTCCAGGCACGCCGCGAACGGTCGGATACCCTCGGGCAAACCCTCCCGGTATGCCGCGCATCCACGGCGTTGTAAATACATTCATCCAGTACAAGCGGCCTTACTATCTCAGAGCGAATCACCGGCAATCCGTATGGCGCGGTCGCCCCTTTTTGCGCTTCGACGTACGGTCTACACGTCGAGTAAACGGTCAATCAGTCACTGACCACTCTCAACTTTCTGCATTATGCGACCTGGCCGACAATAATCCCGATGTGAAAGTTCGCTACGCGTGTCCATCGGTGTGGACTAGCGAGGATCTATACTCTCAGCACGCAGACCATACGCTAGTCGAGCGAAGCTCATTTACTGACCCTAGAAACCTCTACCACGATCGTATGAATCCGACTTCCGGGTGGCATAACTACTGGACGTTTACTCCCGACAGCCCTTGGAACGGTCGGCCCAATCCAGACGGCCCCCTGCGTGACGCACAGACTGGAGAGGACTTTCTAACGGAGCTCTCTCGCGAGTCAACTCGACCCAATAAGGCGAAGTTTCAACACGAGGTTGCGGAGATATACTCGAAAAGCTCTGAACGATTGAAGAGTTCGAACTTCTTTCAGCAACCCTCAGATTACCAGCAGGGAACAAAGGGCGACGCAGTGATTAAGGCTCGCGAATCTGTAAACGAGCATTTTGTCGAACCTTTCCGAGACCCTCGGTGGCTTCTGAGTAAGGCTGCCGGTTCAACAGGTATCGTACGCCCGCCTAGCCGAGACGATATTTTCGCCATCGAAACCGCAGTTGATGTTGCCGCTACCGCACGAGAATTAGGCCTCGTCTGGATGTCAGCGACGATATAAGGTGTGTGCAGCCTTCTCATTTGTCTGCGAGCTACCTTAAGTGGCTCATCGTAATTGAGAGTGTAGAACCGGTCTGAAGCCGCCGGACTCGAGCAGACATCTCGCGATGTAGTGCGTGAGGTTGCGGAATCCCAGTGCTGAGCCCCGTAGGTGTTCGAGCCTGCCGTTGATCGCTTCAGTTGGCCCGTTCGACGTTCCCGGTCGGGTGAAGAACGCCAGGACATCAGCAGCTCGACGCTTCAGAGTCCGTCCTAACCGCTTGAGCTCGACCAGTCCTGTCGGCAGATTCGTCGTCAGATCGTCGATGACTGATTGTAAGAGCTTCTTGCCCTCGTTGCCGTCGTTGGTTCGGTAGGCGCTCACAATGTCTTG